>JAGVUW010000055.1 GCA_019136035.1 Verrucomicrobiota bacterium
AGTTGCCGCCGTCCTCGCCGGCCTCGTAGACGGTCACGATGTTGGCGTGGTCCATGCGGGCCGCCAGGCGGCCTTCGTGGAGGAAGCGCGCCACCGCCTCGCGGTCGGCGGCAAAGCTCGGCGGCAGGACCTTCACCGCGACCTGGCGGTCCACCGAGAGCTGGGTACCGAGGAAGACCTCGCCCATGCCGCCCTTGCCCAGGCGGCGGTCGAGGCGAAAGCCGCCCAGGGTGGCGCCACAGTCGACGCGCGACTCAGGCACCGCCACCATGCCCTGGCACTGCGGGCAATGCGCCTGGCGGCCGCTTGCGCTGGCGTCGGCCTCGATACGCGCCCCACAGGTCGGACACTCGAAGACGAACAGCATCGGTGGCCTTTCGCAAAGCAACCTCAACTGCCGCGGGAGACATTGTACAAGTACCCCAGGCGAGGGGAAGATTCAAGACCACGGGGGTGTGGCGCAGGGCTGTCTGAGAGTCCGGCTCCTGCACCCCTTCAGGGTGCATGGTTCGTGCACTCGCGTTTCCGGGGGTCGCACTCCGCACGACCTCCGGCTACGATCTGGCACCCCTTCGGGGTGGCTTGGCGAGCACTGACGCGACCTTCGATCAGCCCTGGGGTTGGTCGCCGGGCGGCTCGCGAGCCGGCTCAGCCGCGCAGCTCGCGCATCGGCCACCAGAGGGGGTTCTTGCTCGAGACGTCGACGGTGTAGGGCGGGTCGTAGCGCGGGGCGCACTGGCCGAAGACCTGGCAGCGCAGGGTATCGGCGATCCACTTCTCGATCTTCAGCACCAGCATCTTGCGGCGCAGGCGGCCCTGCATGTCGCGGTTGAGGATGGCCGGCAGGCAGTTGGTGGTGACGATTTCATCGATGCTGGGGTCGCTGAGGTTCTCCTTGACCTCCTCCGAGGAGTGGAAGTGGGTCACCATGAAGATGACTCGGCGCGCCTCGGCGGCCTTCAGCCGTCGACAGCACTCGACGATGGTGTTGCCGGTGCGGACCATGTCATCGACGACGACGACATCGCGGCCGCGGAGCTGCTCGAGGCGCGTCGGCGAGTCGGCGCTGGCGCGGATCTCGACGCGGCGCTCGCCGCTGCGCTCCTTCTCCATAAACAGGAGCGACGCCTGCGAGGCGATGAGGAGGCGCTCCGAGTGGCTGCGCAGGGCCTCGTGGAGTTCCAGGATGAAGGGGGCCGCGCCGTGGTCCGGGGCACAGAGCACGAAGCCCTCGTTGTCGGCGCGCGGTTCCAGGACGGCGTGCCGGTTGAGGTAGTCGGCGTAGAGGGCCGTGGGCTTGAGGTTAAGGAAGTGGCCCTCGAAGACCTCGGCGAAGAGCTGCTGGACCGAGACCGAGTGGTTATGCACCGTGATCACCCAGTCGACGCCGCTGGTGCGCAGGAGCTGCGCGTAGAGCCGGCTGCTGAAGGGCTGGCCGTCGAATTTCTTGTAGTCCTCGCGGCTGCGGGTGAAGGCGACCTGGCCATGGCCGGACTGCGGGCCGCGGTCCTGGGCGCTGTAGAAGAGGTCCGGCTCCACCAGCACGACGCGGTCGGCGCCGTTGTCCTTGGCGGCGCGGGCGAGGAGGCAGGAGCGCATGGCACGGGCGTTGCGGGTGTGCTGGCTGCAGCAGGTCGAGACAATCACCACGGTCCGGCCGCGCAGACGCTGGCCGATGTTCTCGAAGTCGTGCTCGTCGCTGATGAAGCGCGGGCAGAACTCGCTGTTGGCGAAGGTCTTATAGGCAACCAAGTCGGAGATGTCGGCGTGCTGCCCCATGAAGTGCGCCACGTCGATGGCAAAGGGGTCATCGGCAACACCGCCTACGATCATCGCGTCGTCGTTCACCACGGACTCTCCTGGGGCTGCTCGTCTACCCGGCCCATCACCGGCCAGAGGCGCTCCATAGGCAGCGAAGCGCAAGACCGGCCGCCGGGCCCCTGACGGCGGCCGCCGGCGGTCGACGGCCGGTACCTGTGGGTTACACGTCGGGAATATACCCCACGGCCGGGTCCCGTGACGGGCAGTCCACGACCGGCCACGACGGTTTGGCGGATGATCCGAAAAAGACGACGACGCCCAGACGGGATGTCCGAGCGTCGTCTCCTATGCGAACAGGGTGAGACCGACAGGCTCAGCGACCGGCTGCATTGCCCTTGCGACCGCTGAGGAGCCCCTTGAGATGCTCGACGTAGGCGTCGGGCCCCCCGCGGACATAGCCTGTCCGAGCCAGTTCGTCACCCTGGGCGCTGACCAGAATCACGGTCGGGTAACCGGAAACACGATAGGTCGACTGCAATTGGCGGTTCTGAGTCTTCAACGCATCCGGCTGCTTGGCGCGCATCGGGAAGTCGGCCAGGAACAGGACGAGGTTGTCTTTGGCGTAGTCCTGGAAGGCCTTCTGGGAGAAGACCTCGCTGTCGAGGCGTTGGCACCAGATACACCAATCCGACCCGGAGAAGTCCATAAGGATCGGCAGCTTCTTCTCGGCGGCGACCTTCTTGGCTGCCTCGAAATCGGTGATCCAGCCCGTACCATCGGCGGCTCCGAGGCCCGCCGCGACCAGCACCACAGCCGCGCACCACTTCATGCCATGGACCAGACCACTCATCGCCGTGAGCCTCCGCACGCCGCCACGCCCCGTTCCTGTTTGCCGTAAGCCGACCGACCGTCGCGGCCCGCTCGGGGCCGCTTGGTGTACCGCGGTCGCGCCGTTAATCGCTGTTGACCCGCCCGAAGGCCGGAGGGTTCCTCAATCAGCCGAGGAAAACGCCGTTGCGGCGACGCCTCACGCCGTTCGTCCCGACCTGACCGGCGGGGGCATTCCTGGCGCGGGCTCCACCGGCAGCCCATCCAGAGCAGACTCGGAAGACTCCGGGGATTTCCTGCCGCGGCGGATTGAGGCGCCCTGGCCATCGCAGTATGCTCGTAGAGTACCAGGAAACACCGTGTGGGTGCCAGTTGTGATACCAAGGGGCGTCGGAGGGCGGTCTGGGTATGGACGTGCTGGCCTATCTGAGGCTTGACCCAGACTCGGGCCTGCCCATGTACTGGCAGGTGATCCGCGGTACCGAGCGGCTCTGCGCGGGGAGTCCTCCCGGGGTGACGCTGCCGCCGGAGCGCGAACTGGCCGAAATGCATCGGGCACCGCGACCCCGCTGCGGTTGGGGTAGGCACGGCCGTCGACGATATGCTGGCGATGGACGCGCGGCCGACTGCGATCCTATGCCATACCGACGTCCATGCCGCGGCCGGGCTGGAGGCCCTGTACGGCAGAGGTCTGCGGGGGCCGGATGATCTGTCGCTGGTAGTTTCTGCGGAGGCATTGGAGACGATGAAGCCGGGCTTTCTTGCCTTAGTGCTGTTCCTCTGTCCGGCGGCTTCGGGCCTGAGGGCCGCTGACGGGGCGGTCTTTCATGCCCCGATGGACGACCATGTGAGGGCGGCGGCTGCCGGGGGTGAGATCGTGCCGCGGGTAGAGG
>JAGVUW010000639.1 GCA_019136035.1 Verrucomicrobiota bacterium
AGGTTCTTCGTGTTGATGAAGACCTCGTACGGCCGCGTGATGCCCTGCTCGCAGATGTCGTTGATGGTGACGTAGAAGGCATCCGGCGAGAGCGGCGTCTTGATCTTGTAGGTGGTGCCGGTCAGGGCTCCGGGCCGCGACGGCAGCCCGGCGCGCACCGGCGCCGGCGGCTTGGCGGCCGGGGTCGGCTCGCTGCGGACCAGGACGCCGCTGATGTGCTCGCTCGGGCGGAAGGTCGTGCAGCCCTTCAGGCCGAGGTCGTAGGCCTGGGTGTAGATGTCTTGGAAGTCCTCGAAGGGGAAATCGGTAGGGACGTTGATGGTCTTCGAGATGGCGCTGTCGACGTGTTTCTGCAGGGCCGCCTGCATGAGGAGGTGCTCCCGCGGCGAGATGGTGTCGGTGGTCACGAAGGCCGCGGGCAGGTCATCGTCGCTCTTAGGCCGGCCGTGCAGACGGCAGTACTCGGCGTAGGCGTAGTCGAGGACCTCATGCTCGCGCGTGGCCTCGCCATCGCCCTGGCGGATGCGCCGCGTGTAGTGCCAGGCGAAGACCGGCTCGATGCCGCTGCTGATATTGCCGGCCAGGAGCGAGATGGTGCCCGTCGGGGCGACGCTGGTCAGGTGCGAGTTGCGCATGCCCTGGCGGCGAATGCGCTCGCGCACGGCCTTGGGCAGGGCCTGGATGAACGGCGCCTTCAGGTAGTCCGCCGCGACGTACTCCGGGAAGGCGCCCTTCTCGGCGGCCAGGTCGGCCGAGGCCGCGTAGGCCGCCTCGCTGATGCCCGCCATGACCTTCTCGGCAAGGTCCACCGCAGCCGGTGAGCCGTAGCGCAGCCCGAGGAAGATCAGGGCGTCGCCCAGGCCGGTCAGGCCGATGCCCATGCGGCGCTTGGCAACCGCCTCGGCACGCTGCTTCTCGAGCGGATAGATCGACAGGTCGATGATGTTGTCGAGGAAGCGCACCGCCACGGCGACCGTGCGGGCCACGGCCTCCAGATCGATGCTCGCCTGCGCCGTGAACGCGTCCTTGACAAATCGCGTCAGGTTGACGCTCCCGAGCAGGCAGGCGCCGTACGGCGGCAGGGGCTGCTCGCCGCAGGGATTCGTGGCGCTGATCGTCTCGCAGTAGGCAAGGTTGTTCAGCCGGTTGACGCGGTCGACCATGAAGATGCCGGGCTCGGCATAGTCGTAGGTCGAACGCATGATCTTGTCCCACAGCGAGCGCGCCTGGATGGTCCGGTAGACCTTGCCCTTGAAGACCAGGTCCCAGGGCTGGTCGTTCCTGACCGCCTCCATGAAGGCATCCGTCACCGCCACCGAGAGGTTGAACATCTGCAGGGCGCCGTTGTGGCGCTTGGCCTCGATGAAGGCCTCGATGTCGGGGTGGTCGCAGCGCATGATGCCCATCTGGGCACCCCGGCGCTGGCCGGCGCTCATGATCGTCCGGCAGGTCGCATCGAGGACCTGCATGAAACTCAGCGGACCGGACGCCGGCGAGTCGACGCCCTGGATGTGACTGCCGCGCGGACGGATGGTGCTGAAGTCGTAGCCGACACCGCCGCCCTGCTTCTGCGTCAGCGCCGACTCCTTGACGACGTCAAAGATGCCCTCGATCGAGTCGCCGATGGCGCCCATGACGTAGCAGTTGAACATGGTGGTGCAGTCGCGGTCGGTGCCGGCGTTGGCCAGGATGCGCCCGCCGGGCAGGAAGCGGAAGTCCGCCAGGAGGTCGCTGTAGAAGCGCTCGGCCCAGAGTTCGGCGTCGGCCTCCTGGCGCGCCGCGGCGCGCGCCACGCGGCGCCAGGTCGCGTCGATGTCCTCGTCCAGGGCGACCTCGCCACGGTGGTAGCGGTACTTGACGTCCCAGATATGCCGGGAGATCTCCGGCCAATGCTCGATCGTGCCCATGGAACCACCTCGACAGGAAGGAACTCGGTAACTGCTGGACCCCCTCCGGGCACTACGCCTAGCGTCTCGCCCGGCCTGAACCCCTAACTATACCATAGATGGCGCCAAAAGCACAGGGCCGCCGCGACGCCCGGGGCAGTTCTTCCCGGGCACGGTTCCGGTATCCCTTTGGGGCGCGTGGTTCGCAAGTCCATGGTGCCGTGGGGCGTGCTGCGCGCGCTCCACGGAACCGTTTCGGTGTCCTTCCAGGATGGGCACCGACAGAATCGTGGGAAAAGCCCGGCGCGGCACCCGGCGCGGCCGGGCTGGCGCGACGGTGCGGGTGCGTTTACCGTAGCGTCGCGAACGCCGCGATGGCTGCGATGGGGGAATCCCCCTTGGAGGTACCATGTCCCTCGAGCTGCTCGCTCCCGGACGCCTGCGCCGGATCCTTGCCGACATGGCCGGGGCACGCGTCGGCGTCCTGGGCGATTTCTGCCTGGATGTGTACTGGGCCCTCGACCTCAGCCGCAGCGAGGCCTCGCTGGAGACGGGCAAGGCAACACGGCCGGTGCGGCGGCAGCGCTGCAGCCTGGGCGGCGCCGGCAATGTCGTCGCCAACCTGGCCGCCCTGGGCGTGGGCACGGTCCGGGCCTTCGGCGCGGTCGGGAAAGACCCCTTCGGACGGCGCCTGCTCGAGCTGCTCGGGGCGGCGGGCGTCGACGCCGGCGGCATGCGCGCCATCGCCGATGAGGATGCCTGGCAGACGCTGACCTACTGCAAGCCGTTCTGCGGCGACGAGGAACAGCCGCGTCTCGATTTCGGGTGCTTCAACTGCCTACCGGATGACGACGCCGCCGCGATCGTGACGGCCCTGGAGGGGGCGCTGGACGGTCTGGATGTGGTGGTGATCAACGAGCAGGTCGCCGCCGGGCTGCACACGCCACGCCTGCAGGAATGCCTCACCGCCCTCCTGGCGCGTCGGCGGCGGCCGGTGATGATCTTCGACGGCCGCCACCTGCCGCACGCCTACCCGGGCGCCTGGCTGAAGGTGAACGAAGCCGAGGCGGCGCGTCTGGCCGGTCTCGGTGTCACCGGCGTTGGCCCCCTGCCCTGGGCGACGGTCGAGACGGCGGCGCGGGCGCTGTGGGCGCGCCGCGGCCAGCCGGTCTTCGTGACCCGCGGCCGGCGCGGCGCGGCCGTCTGCGCTGGCAGCGAGGTCGAGTCTGTCCCGGGACTGCGGATCGAGGGCCCGGTGGACAGCGTCGGCGCCGGCGACGCCTTCCTGGCCGGCCTGGCGGCGGCCACGGCGGCGGGCGCCGGCCCCGGCGAGGCACTGCAGGTCGGCAACCTCGCCGGCGCCGTGACCGTGACCAAGCTGCACCAGACCGGCACCGCCTCGCCCGCCGAGATCATCGCCCTCGGCACCCCTCCGCGCTTCGCGGCACCGGAGTGACCCCCGAGCAAGGGAGGGCGGTAAGATCCGACCGATCGGCCGAGGCCCCCCGTCCCTCGACTCTCGACGCGGCCGGTCCGCGCGCCGCAGTGGCGTCGCGTGGCTCGGTCAGGCCAGCCCGGCCCAGGCCTC
>JAGVUW010000231.1 GCA_019136035.1 Verrucomicrobiota bacterium
CTGGAGGGGTGGCAGATCGTAGCCGGGGGTCGCGCGAGGGCACGACCCCCGGAAACGCAAACCCACGACCCATGCACCCTCCTGTGGAAATCGACCGCGATTTCTATGGTGACATGATCGGGCGGACACTGCGCCCCGCGGGCGCTGAAGGGGTGCCAGAACCGGCCTTTCAGACAGCCCGGCGCCGACCGCGATGGTGGCCCGGCTGGGGCCAACCTCGCCAGCCATGCTGGCCCAGCCTGGCCTGACCGGCTCTGTCCATGCAGCCGCAGCCCGAGGGTCACGCTGACGCCCTTCGACGAGGCGCCGACCGCCGCCGAGCGCAGCCCGGCCTAGGCGCCGCGCGGCCCTATGCGTGTCAGTCCTCTAAATTCACTTTAGCGTATCTGGCGGTCAGCGTCGCTGACAAGTCCCTGACGCATTTCCTGAGCGCGGAGTCTCGGTTCATTCTGCGAAGCATGATGATTCGGGCATTGCTGACGGCGGCCATGCCCTGCGATCCTATGGCCTGTGCACTCCCGACACACCCCACATGAGCATGGCCGCACGGCCCCATAGGGCAAGGCGTATCCACAGCAACACCCAAAGGACGGCGGTGAAGGTGTACACGGCGAACCCGAGAAGATCCGCCACGGGTTCAAGGCCGACACAGAAGCACGCATGCATGACCAGGAGCGCGGGCCCAGAAACCAGGGCGCTTAGGATGCGTTGGAGTCCGGAGCCGGTGTCAATCCCCTTCGATAGACCGCCGGACGTGAAGACAAACGCGAGCCCGTACGAGCATAGGCCGAGAGCAAGCCCAACAATGCCTGAAGCAAGCCGGCTCGGTCGCCGCCACGGCCCGCGATCCTGCCGTGCGCGCTCTATCACGAGGCCCACAAGGCGGACGACACCCGCCACAGCCGCGTACTCACCCAGTGCAGCCAGAATCACAAGCACGAGCGCGACAGCCTCCCAGCCGGGTCGAATGCCGGCCGGCGCTCTTGGCAGCAGGCGGCAGCCGTCCGGGGCGAAGACGAAGAACCTGCCCATCGTCAGGGATAGCAGCGCCAACCACAGGGACACCACCACCAGGGACTTCGCATACCGCCGTCGTTTCTGGCAACACGCGTCCATCGACGGACTCCGTTCGTTAGGACGGCGCCAGCAGGGGGACGTCGTCCGCAGGCATCGTGCCGCTCGCGCCACGACCCGACCTGCCTCTGTTTATGCCTGCGCCCGCCTCTCCGCCAGCTATGGCTGCTCCCTCGATGACGTGTCGTCCCGGGATCGGAGAAGCCACTCCCTGGTCTCAGACGCCTCGAGACAGCCCTATGCGGGTCAGTCCTCTAAATTCACTTTAGCGTATCTGGCGGTGAGCATCGCTGACAAGTCCCTGACGCGTTTCCTGAGCGCGGGGTCACGGTTCATTCTGCGAAGCATGATGATTCGGGCATTGCTGACGGCGGCCAGGCTGATCGGACCGAGGGCCTGGCCAATCTCCGCCAGCGAGTATCTCCCCCGGCAGTGCGTGGCGGCGAGGTAGAGGAGCACCTGACGGCCCTCGCAGCCGCGGTGGTGGCGGCGAAGCAGTGCTTCCCGGGAGGTGCCGTAGGTCCTCCGAACCGCATCGATCATATCGTCAAGCGACAGCCAGGAACTCAGGTGCCGATGCTGCGTGCTCTCACGTCGGACGTCCAGATTCTCCTTCAGGTCATTCAGGCCGCGTCGCATCCGGTCCACGAAGCCCTTGCTGCCGAGGATCGCCCGGGCCGCTGCGTCCGTCTCGGGCTCTTGCGTCTCGTTGCGGAGCTGAGACTCTATCCCGGCACGGTAGGCACGCCGCTGTTCGGCCAGGCTCGCCCCCCACCCCTTCAAGACGGACTTGCGGTCCAGCCATCCTGGGCAGGGACGCACGCCCAGAACCTGACCATAGCTTGACCATGGGTAGTCAAGGGCCGCTCGGTGGCGAACGTCCAGCGGAGCATCGGCAAGAGACGACACGCGGGCCGGGTTCAGGTGGATGTAGTCCGTGACCTTGGCACGGTATGGCCTGGTGTCCTCAATCAGAAACGCCTTGTAGCGCCCCTGGAAGACGTGGCCGCAGGAGTCGTGCCGGCGGTTGTAGCTGTTTGTGAACGACGTCAGGAAGGACCGCATGAAGGCCCCGAGATTGCCCTCAACCGTGCGCACATGCATATGGACGTGGTTGTCCATGATGCAGTAAGCCCGGATCTCAACATGGAACAGCCCGGCGTAGCGGACCAGGCGGTCCAGAAGGAGCGCCTTGTCGGCATCCTCGCGCAGGACGGGCAGGCGCGCATTCCCGCGCGACATCACATGGTAGCAGGCACCCGGGTACTCGATGCGCAGTGGCCTCGGCATAGAGGAAGGTCTCCTGAACCGCGTCTTGCTTGCTAAGCAAGAGTAAATGCCAAGGCCGCAAAAGTCAAATTAGAGGACTGACCCGCTATGCGGCCCTCGCATGAAACTCCGCGTCGTTGTGCGGTGCCGGGTCCGGGGTCAGAGTGCCGCGATCACGCGGACGTGTGCGCCGTGGCTTCAGCCCGGCGCAGCCCCTGATGTTGCCGCGGCCTGAAGGCACGCGGCATACTTCCGGCCAAGGCCGGTACTCCGACAGGGGGGGGGCGCCGCGAGCGATGGCTCGCCGTGCCAGAGCCGGCGTTCCACCCCGGGTACTTCGTTGAAGGGGTGCCAGAACCGGACTTTCAGACAGCCGCCGCGCCGGCCGGTCCCGGCCGGCGCGGCGGCACTTGACAAGCGCCCCATGGCAGAGTTGCTTAGGGGGCATGGCTCGACGGCATGGGAGAGACCGCATCGCGGTCTGCCGCGGCCGGTGCAGGGATGGGGAAAGGGCACGCCCGTGGATACCCTGGATGCCTATGTCGTGTTGAACCAGCTTCCGGGCATCGGCCCCTTGCGGGTGGCGCAACTCCTGCAGCGTTACGGCTCACCGCAGGCGATCCTGTCGGCGCCCGCGGCGGAGCTGTCGCGTCTGCCCGGCCTGGGCGGCAAGCTGGCGGGTGTCCTGAGCGGCTGGCGGGACTACGCCGACCCGGCCGCCGAGCGCCACCTGGCCGAGCGCGGCGGGGTGACCATCCTGGCCTGCGACAGCCCGGACTACCCCGAGCTTCTCCGGGAGATCCACGACCCGCCCCTGTGCCTCTACTGCCGGGGCTCGATCGAGGCCCTGGGGCGCTGCGCCCACGGCCTGGCCATGGTGGGCTCGCGCCGCACGACCCTCTACGGCACGCGCATGGCCGAGCACCTGGCCCTGGGCGCGGC
The DNA here is from genome assembly GCA_019136035.1 of Verrucomicrobiota bacterium. Classification (GTDB taxonomy): domain Bacteria; phylum Verrucomicrobiota; class Lentisphaeria; order Oligosphaerales; family JAFGRS01; genus JAGVUW01. The sequence continues at coordinate 3,286 of JAGVUW010000231.1, forward strand.
CTACGCCGGCTGGCCGGTGGTCTCGGGCCTGGCCCGCGGCATCGACACGGTCGTCCACGAGGCGGTCCTCAAGGCCGGCGGCTGCACGGTAGCGGTCCTGGGCAGCGGCCTGAGCCAGGTCTACCCGCAGGAGAATGTCGCCCTGGCCCGCCGCATCGCCGAGGC
>JAGVUW010000663.1 GCA_019136035.1 Verrucomicrobiota bacterium
CGCCCTGGCAGACTCTGCGCGGCCTCTGGCGCCGAGTCCGGCCGGGGCATTCCCGATAAGGCCAACGACCCGGAGCTGTCGGGTACGCGTCCGGAGACGTCGAGCGCCTATGTTGTTCAACTCCTTCGAGTTCGTTCTCTTCCTGGCAGTGGTACTGGCGCTGTACCGCGCCCTGCCGCATCGCGGACAGAACACGATGCTCCTCGTCGCCAGCTACCTCTTCTACGGTGCCTGGGACTGGCGATTCCTGATCCTCTTCGCGATCACCACGGTCACCGACTACGCCTGCTCGCTGCAGATCGCCGCGACTACCTCAGCGCGGCGCCGCAAGGCCTTCGTCGCGCTGAGCGTGACTGTGAACATGGGCATCCTCGGCTTCTTCAAGTACGCCAACTTCTTCAGTGACAGCCTGGCCAGTCTCTTCGGGGCCCTCGGCATCCCCTTTCATCCTCTGAGTATGGCCATCATTCTCCCGGTCGGCATCTCGTTCTACACCTTCCAGAGCATGAGCTACACCCTCGACGTCTACCGCGGCCGCCTCCAGCCCTGCCGCAACCTCTTCGACTACGCCCTGTACGTGTCCTTCTTCCCACAGCTCGTCGCCGGCCCGATCGAGCGAGCCACGCACCTCCTGCCACAGGTCACCCAGCCGCGCACGGTCACCGTGCCCTACGTCGCCGAGGGGCTTCGCCTCATCCTCTGGGGGTACTTCAAGAAGGTCTTCGTGGCCGACAACATGGCCCTGATCGTCGAGCCGATCTTCGCGGCCTCCGGCGACTTCACCGCCGCCCAGGTCTGGGTCGGCGCTCTGGCCTTCGCCTTCCAGATCTACGGCGACTTCTCGGGGTACTCCGATATCGCCCGCGGTACGGCCCGACTCATGGGCTTCGACATCATGCGCAACTTCGACCTGCCCTACTTCTCGCGCAGCCCCCAGGAGTTCTGGCGCCGCTGGCATATCAGCCTGTCGACCTGGCTGCGTGACTACCTCTACATCGCCCTCGGCGGCAATCGCAAAGGCCGCCTGCGGACCTATGTCAACCTCATGGCGACCATGGTCCTCGGCGGACTCTGGCATGGCGCCGCCTGGACCTTCGTCATCTGGGGCACCTACCACGGCCTCCTGCTGGCGCTCCACCGGGCCTGGTCGGAGTGGCGCACGCGCGGCGGCCGGGAGCCCAGGCCTGCGCCAGGCGTCATGGTACAGGCGCTGCAGATGGCCGCGATGTTCCTCGTGACCCTCTACAGCTGGCTGATCTTCCGTTGCGAGAGCCTGTCACAACTCATCGCCATGACCCGCGGCCTGGTGCGCTTCAGCGCCGACGCGGCCTGGGTCTCAGGCCTGGGCAAGATCGCGGTCTACGGCGCGGTGCTGGTCGCCATGCAGCTGGCGCAGCTCCGCTGGCGCGATCCCGACCTGACGCGGCGCTGGCCGGCGCCCGTCCAGGCCGCGTTCTACCTCATGCTCTTCTACCTGACCATGGTCTTCGGCGTCTTCGACTCGCGCTCCTTCATCTACTTCCAGTTCTGACGATGACGAAACTCCTGCAGACCATCCGCAGTGACGCCAGCCTGGTGGCCATGACCTGGATGGCCCTCGCCGTGCTGGTGATCGAGACGACGCTGGCCCTCCTGGCTCCCGAGAGCACCCTGGTGCAGGAGTACCGCCAGGTGCTGGAGAGAGCTGCGAAGGAACCCGCACCCGATCTGCTGATCCTCGGCGACTCCGTGGCCCGTGGGTCCATCCTGCCCTCGGTCGTCCGCGAGCACCTCGGCCGCGACATCGCGGTCCGCAACGACGCCATGCAGGGCACCGGACCCGAGATCGCCTTCTTCACCCTGAAGCGGCTTCTCGCAGCCGGCAAGGTCCCCAAGGCCATCCTCTACGCCCCCTCCCCTCACACCTTCGCATCGACCCGCATGCACATCGCCGCGGGCGGCTTCTGCACCTGGCCGGAGGTCGTCGATCTGCTCCGCAGCGGCCACGACCGCATGGACATCCTGCGGAATCTGCCCTTGCGCTTCTCCTACACCCTGCGCTACCGCGAGCCTATCGCCGAGATGCTCAAAGGCCGGCGGGCAACCCTGGCGCTCTTCGCGCCGCCCCACATCGACGAGGCCGAGTGGGTCGCCTTCAGCGAGCGGCGGTCCTCCCCCCGCGTTGCCGAAGACCCCGGGCGCGCGACCCTAACCCCGAAGTTCCTCACCGGTTTCTCCGTGGCACCCGTGAACGCGCACTACCTCGACCGGTTTCTCGAGCTGGCCTCCGGGCGTGGCATCCGAGTCTTCTGGGCCGTGCCGCCGATTCTGCAGCGCCTCGATGACGCCCGCAGCGCTTCGGGGTTCCATGACGACTACGCCCGTATGCTGGACGACCTCGCCGGCACCTACGGCGTCGTCCTCCTCCAGCGCCGCGCCCCAGTCTACCCTGACGCGTCCTTCTACGACCTGAACCATCTCGACCTGCCCGCCTCCCGGCGCCTGAGCGCCGATCTCGGCGAGCACCTCGGGCGGATGGCTTCCCCAGCGGCCGTGCCGCGGTGAGACGCGCTTCCCCGCCCTGGCGGGTTGCCGTAGGGGGGCACAGTCTCGCACAAACCATCCCGGATGCCCCTCACCCCGACAAGCCGGGTTGGCTCATCCGGCACGTGCGTGCTTCCTGGCGTGCAGCCTGGTGGTTTCGGGAACGGGGAAGGTCATCGGCGGAGACGGCCGTCCCATGCCCCAAGGGGGCTTCGTCACCAGAGCCCAGGGTTGCGGTACCCCCGCTACCCTGGGACGGCCCATGGCCATGGGCCCAACCCCAACGAGGGTTGCGTCGCTCGGATCGCCAAGAGCCCGCGTGTCGGCACCATGGCGCAACCCACGTTGGGCTTGGACGGGCGGAATGGGGTCGGTACCCAGGGTAGCGGCTATGCCGCAACCCTGGGCTGGAAGACGCAATCCCGTTGGGATAGGGAAGCCGCTCGAACAAGGCCTTTGTCGCGATCTGTCGGGGGGACCCAGACAAGGCATGATGGACGCTCCCCCGTCCTCACCAGAAGCATGCAGTTGCCGGATGGAACGGAAGAGCACTCCCTGGCCCGATGGTCCGTTAAACAGTTGGGGCGGGGGGCCGCCCTGCCTCTACCGGCAGGCAACCCTCCGCCCACTCGTGCCACACTGTGGCACACCGAAACGCCGAAGCGCGCGTCAACGGCTCAGGCGCGCCGACGACGGCGGCTCAGCAACCCCAGGCCGACCAGACCCATCAGCGCCAAGGACGAAGGCTCCGGAACCTGGTACATAATGTTGTCCAGACCCCAGGTTGCGTCGCCGGTATTGTTGGCACCAAACTCGATATAGGAGATCCGTCGGCCATCGCTGATGGGGTCGGCAAAGATGCCGAAAAATTCGCCGGTGTCACCAGCCGAACCCGTCGCGTCAACGGGGGTGGTCAGGACCGTATATGCTCACGAAGGCCACGGCGAAGCTGGGAAGCAAGAAAGCAACCCGAACAACGACGTTGTTCATTTCGACCGCATAGGTGCCAACCGGATTGCTGCCAGTTATGTTTCCCGCCCCCGTCTCGATGACCGCCTGGCCATCCGCGGCGGTGATGCGAATGGGCTCGGGCCGACTACCCGAGATGGCCACCCCCGAGATATGCTGGCCATCACTGAAGCCGCTCTCGAAGGTAACTTCGGCAATGGCGGAGGTGCCGGGGGCGGCCAGGACCACCGCCTTCCAGGCGGCCAGAGCCGCCGTGTTCTGCTGCGCGAGGGTGCCGACGTAGGCCTCGTTATTGTAGAAGACCAGCGCGGCCTGAGCGCTGGACAGGGCAAAAGCCATGGCCACCGCCGCCACCCCCGCCACGCACCGGCTGTTGCGAAGTATGACGTTCATGAACGGCTCTCCCATACCCGCACACGACACTCACTCACGATAGAACCAAAGCTCTAAAACCCACGTCCTACATCCAAGGACCATACAGGCCCAACCACGGCAAGTCAACAGGCGCCACACCCGAGAAGCAGAAAAAAGCACATCCCCTCGATGCCTTGGCGGTTTTCGCCTCATCCAGGCCGGCCCATGGGCGGCCTTGAGCGGCCTCCAGTCGGAGGCCCGCGAGCTACAGGGGTGTCACCGCCTCAGGCGGTAGACGGCATACCCCGGCCCATCGGCGAGGCGCGGCAGTCCTGCGAGCAGGGCCTCGAGATCGGGCTGTTGGCGCAGGTCGCCGAAGTCGGTGACCACGAAGTACCCGAGCGCCGGCTCGCGGGTGAGCATGTCGCGGAGGCGCTGTTCCGCGGGCACCGGCGCGACGCCGCGCAGGCTCCAGGCCCAGAGCTGGCCATGGGCCGGCCAGCGCGCGCCGGAGAACTCGCCTAGGTAGACGAGGTCGGTGCCGCCGTCCTGGCCAAGGAAGATCGTGTTCGCGCTGTGCTGCACCGCCTCGCCCGCAGCGCGGGCCGCGGCGACACGGGCCGTCATCCCGACGGCCTCGGGACGCAGGTAGGCCGCGAACTTCGTCGGCACACCCAGGGCCGCACCCGCGGCTTTCGCCACGGTCTTCAGGCGTTGCGAAGCGCTGCCAAGCAGGAGGTCGCCGTTGGCCATGCCCAGAGCCGCGGCGGCGCCTGCCACCATCGCGACCATCAGGATGCCAATGACCCGCTGACGGCCACCCGGTGCCGCCCACAGCCCAGGCAAGGCGCTGACCAGAGCCCCGATGGAGAGGGCCGCGATGGGCACGAGTTGCAGGTGGTAGTAGTCGTGCGTGTGGGTGTGGTAGGTGAAGGTGAGAACGAAGACCAGGTAGCCCAGCCACAGCCCCGCCAGAGTGCCCTTGCAGGAAGTACGCTCGCACGCAAGCCAGAGTCCTGCCAGTGCCAGCAGCAGGGGCACATAGCCGATCACCCTGCCGAGCATGACCATCAGGCCACGCCAGAAGCCGCCGGTAAGGATCAGCCCGGGCAGGATGCTGCCGCTGGCCTGACCGGCGAGGTCACTGTCAGCAGTCCCCGCGAGGATCTTCCAGGCGTAGAAGGCGACGGGGAAGGCCAG
>JAGVUW010000579.1 GCA_019136035.1 Verrucomicrobiota bacterium
TGCGTGTCGAGCAGGGCCACGCCGCCGTCCTGATAGAGCGGCACCGGCTTGGCGTCCAGGCGCGGCGCGTCGGTGTGACCGCCGACGATGTGCAGGCCGTCCTCCAGGGGCCGCCGGCCGATGACGGCCGCCATCAGGGTCTTGCCGCGACAGCCGCGGTAGACCTTCAGGCCGGCGCGCAGACGGCCGCCCTCGCGCGCCAGGTCCTCGAGGTCGACGAAGCCGCGGGCGCGCAGATCAGCCACGGCCAGGTCGTAGGCCTCACGCTCGGTCTTGGCCGCGCTCAGGAAGGCGACGTAGTCACGGCAGTAGGCCTCGACCGCCTCCCGCTCGCTCGCCTCGAGGCGGTTCCAGGCGTTGTCGCGCTTCCAGACACGGGCCGGCGCGCTGGCCGGAACCGCCTTCTTGCGGGTAGGCATCATGCTCTCTCCAGTGACTGCGGACCGCAGGGCCGCAACGCCCGGACAACGGAACCGGCCACGGCCACGGCGGCCAGCACCCGACCCGACGCGTTGCGGCGACGTTGACGACTACTATATTCCACACCGGAACGCCGACCAGACCGACGCCCGGTGACACCGCCGGCGGGCTCTGCCCGCGAGGTCGGAGGTCGGGGGTCGGGGGTCGGAGGTCGGGGGGGCAGGGACGCGCGGTCGCGGCGGCGTGCAGTACGGAACGGCGACGGGGCGCGGCGCGCCGGCATGCCGCGCCAACCACAAAGGCGGGCAGTAGGCAGTGGCAGGCCGATCCATCCAAGGCGGGTTCTTCATCACCTTCGAGGGCCCCGAGGGCGCCGGCAAGACCACCCAGATCACGCGGCTCCAGGGGGTCCTCTCGCGCCGCGGCTATGACGTCTGTGTCACCCGCGAACCCGGCGGCACCGCCCTCGGCGAACGCCTGCGCGACCTCATCAAGCACTTCGACGACCCCGAGGGCGTCACCCCCGAGGCCGAGCTGCTCCTCTTCGGCGCCAGCCGCGCCCAGCACCTCCGCCTCCGCATCGAGCCCCACCTCGCCCGCGGCGGCGTCGTGCTCTGCGACCGCTTCGCCGATTCGACGACCGTCTACCAGGGCATCGCCCGCGGCCTCGACCCGGACTTCATCGCCGCCATGCACCGCTTTACCATCGGCCGCCGCTGGCCCGACCTGACGATCGTCCTCGACCTCGATGTCGACGTCGGCCGCGAACGCGCCCGCCAGCGCGGCCGCCTGGCACCCGGGCCCGCCGACCGCATCGAGGCCGAGGCCAGGCCCTTCCACGAGGCCGTCCGACAGGGCTTCCTCGCCCTCGCCGCCAGCGCCCCCGAGCGCTTCCGGGTCATCCCCGCCGACGCCGACCCGGCCGCCGTCCACGACCGCATCCTCCAGGAGGTCGACCGTGCCCTTGGCGGAGTTCCATGACGCCTTCCCCGACCTCTGCCGGCGCCTGCTGACCTCGCGGCGTGCCGGGCGCCTCGGCCAGTCCTACCTCCTGGTGGGCGACAACCCGGGCCTCCTCGGGCGACTCGCCACCGCCTGGGGACAGGTCTGCGCCTGCACCCAGCCGCGGCCCGATGGCGACGCCTGCGGCCTCTGCGATAACTGCACCCGCCTCGCCAACGGCACCTACCCGGAACGCCTCGACCTCACCCCGGAATCGAAGTCGCGCAGCATCGTGGTCGAGCGCATGCGCGAGTTCGAGAGCCGCCTCAACCTCACGGCCCAGGCCAGCCGACCGAAAATCGGCATCGTCGCCGAGGCCGAATGCATGGGCCTCGAGGCCCAGAATGCCTTCCTCAAGACCCTAGAGGAACCGCCGCCCCATACCGTCCTGATGCTCTACACCACCCAGCCGCGACGACTCCTCGCCACCATCCGCTCGCGCTGCCAGACCATCGCCGCCCTGCAGAACCACAACGACTACGCCGACCTCCGCCAGTACGGCCTCTTCGCCCTCCTGGCACGCCTCCGCCGCCAGCAGGGCGCCGCCGTCGGCCTCGCCGTCTCCTCACGCCTCCAGGCCGTCTTTGCCACCCTCCAGGACCAGGCCCAGGAGGCCGTCGGCGACGACGCCGATCCGCGCTGGGCCGAACTCGCCGAGACCGACAAACGCCTCGTCAAGGTCATCGAGGAACGCCAGACCAACCGCGTCACCGCCGACTACGTCCGCCGACGCCGCCTCGTCGAGGACGCCATCGCCGCGTGGTTCCTCCAGGAACGCCTCCGCGCCGCCGGCGTCAGCCCCGACCTCCTCCCACACCCGGAGTTCTATGCGGAACTCCCCGATGACCTCCAGCGCCTCGCCCCCCCGGAACCCGACGAAGCCGACGAGAACCTCCGACTCGTCAACGAGCTCACCCGCAGCCTCGGCGCCTACGTCCCCGAAGCCCTCGCCCTCGATGCCTTCTGCCTCGCCATCACCGAGAAGGCCCCGCCTCCCCAACCGCCTCATCGATAACCCTGAATCGCCGGTCGGCGATGCACTGTTGTCAAAGTTCCGCACAGGTTATCAACAGGCTTGCGCGCAACCCGCAGCCGCCCCGCGATTTCCATCGCAACGTATTGCTCGCCATTGCATTGCAAAAAAACAGCCGCGGCCTTGTGCAGGCCCTTGACAGCGCCTCTGGGGCATGCCGTCAAGTTATGCACAAGGCCGCGGCGCTGGCGGAACCCCCGTTCCCACGGGGCTTTCCGCTCTCCGAACTCAGGGCACCCGGATGCCGGCGCTGCTCTCGCGGCAGCGCGCCAGGAGGTCCATCAGCGCCAGGGTCTCGCGGGCCGGAACGAACACCGGCGCGGCGCCGCGGATGGCCTGGGCGAGGTTGGTGTGGACGTCGACCTGGAAGGCGGGATCGACGGGGACCGTCTCGGTCTGCACCGGCATGGTCTCGGACGGGTACTTGCGGTCGGTGCTGGCGAGGCTGGGGTTGACCTCGCGGGGCGGCAGGGCGGCGGGGTCGAACCAGCGCACGGTGATCTGGTTGTTGAACAGCTCGACGTTACCGCAGGTGCCCCAGACGATGATCTCGTAGGGGAGCTTGCCGACCGTCGCCTGGCTGATGGTGCAGTCGGCGACGACGCCGCGGTCGAGCTCGAGCAGGATCTTCACGACGTCGTCGGCATCGCCCAGCGACGCCACCTTCTGCAGGCAGCACCAGACGCGCCGGACGTCGTAGCCGACGAGCTGCAGGACCTGGTCGAGGTAGTGCGCGCCGTAGTTGTTCAACATCCCGCCGCCGTACTTCTGCAGGCTCTGCCAGTCGTTGCGCCGGGCGAAGCTGAAGGCGCCGCGCTGGAGCATGGTGATGCGGCCGATGCGGCCGTCGTTGACGATGCTCTTGAGGTGCTGGAAGTAGGCGCCAAGGCGGTGCGGCTGATACACCGTCAGGACCTTGCCGGCCTTCTCCGCCGCGACGACGATGCGCTCGGCCTCGGCGTAGGTCGGCGCCATCGGCTTCTCCAGGAGCAC
>JAGVUW010000237.1 GCA_019136035.1 Verrucomicrobiota bacterium
GAGCCGTCAAACGGAAGACAAAGTGGCCCAGGAAGCCGCCAGACAGCAAGACAGAGAAGGTGTCTTGGACAGTAACCATTCTAAGTGAAGAGTATTAGACCCGTCTGACCCGTCTGACCCGTCTGACCCGCCTGACGCGGCCGGCCGGCCGGGCGGGCGTCCGGCAACCATGGGGACGTCGGGCGTTCGCCGTTCTCCGACGCCTCTCCGCGGCATTTTCGTGCTCTTGACTCTGCGGTCAGAGACTGTAGGGTAATGGGTTTCAACAGGACTGGCACCACGACCACGTATCGTGGTCTGCCGATGGAGTCACAGGCCCATGGCGATCTATGTTCTGCTTGGCCCTCCGGGCGGCGGTAAGGGCACCCTGGCGGAGCTTTTGCGGAAGCGCTTCGGCTTCCTGCACATCTCCACGGGCGACATCCTGCGCGAGGAGATCCGCCGGGAGACGCCCCTGGGTCGTCAGGTGCGTGACTGCATGGGCCGCGGCGCGCTGGTGCCGGACGAGGTGGTCGGAGCGGTGGTGGCGGCGCGCCTGGCCGAAGACGAACTCCGTCGTCACGGCTGTTTCCTCGACGGCTTCCCGCGCACGCTGGTCCAGGCGCAGCTCTTCGAGCGCCTCCTGGCCGACGCCGGGCTGGCCTTGGACCGCGTCTTCCTGCTGGCCACCGACGACGTGGATCGCCTGATCAAGCGCCTGACGGGCCGGCGTGTCTGCGGGCAGTGCCGGGCGGTCTGCAACCTGGTGTACAGCCCGCCGCGCCAGCCGGGCCGCTGCGACCACTGCGGCGGACCGCTCGAACAGCGCGGCGACGACACCGAGCCGACGGCCCGCGAGCGCCTGCGCGTCTATACCGAGCAGACCGAGCCGCTGGTCCGGTTCTATGACGAGCGCGGCCTGCTCCTGCGTCTCGACGGCGCCCGCGAAGGGCTCGAGCTCCTGTCCGAGGTCAGCCTGGCTCTGGGGCTGAACTGACCGGACGTCACACTCCGACCGAGAGGGGATGGCTGTTTCTCATGTCGCGTAAGGACGTTGTCATTCATTCAGACCGTGAGATCGAGGGCATTCGCCGGGCCGCCCGTGCCACGGCGGCGGTCCTGGCCGACCTGGCCGCCTTTGTCGCGCCCGGCATGTCCACCCTCGACGTCGACCGTCGCGCCGACGAGCTGATCCGCGCCTGCGGCGGCGAGAGCGCCTTCCTCGGCTACGGCGGCTTCCCGGGCTGCATCTGCATCTCGCTCAACGATGAGATCATCCACGGCATCGGCCGGGCCGGGCGCATCATCGCCCCGGGCGACCTCGTCAGTATGGACGTCGGCGTCCGCATCGACGGCTTCGTCGGCGACTCGGCCCGCACCGTCTGCGCCGGCGGGCCGCCCGAGGGCCAGAAGGCGGCCTTGCTGCGCGCCACGGAAGAGTCCTTGGCGGCCGGCATAGCAATGGCCTGCGGGGGCCGCTATGTTAACGACATCTCGGCGGCCGTGGAGGCCGTGGTGCGGCGCTGCGGCTTCAGCGTCGTGCGCGATTTCGTCGGGCATGGCTGCGGCCGCAGCCTGCACGAGCCGCCTGAGGTGCCGAACTTCGCGCAGAGATCCCCCGGCGCCCGGCTGCAGCCAGGGATGGTCCTGGCCATTGAGCCCATGGTGACCGTGGGCTCGCATCGCGTCGAGATCGACCGGCAGGACCGCTGGACGGTCCGTACCGCGGACGGCGGGCTGTCCGCACACGCTGAACACATGGTCCTGATCACACGCGATAAACCGGAGATCCTGACGTGAGTAAAGACTGTATACGCGTCGAAGGAGTCGTCAAAGAACTTCTCCCCAACACCATGTTCCGCGTCGCCCTCGAGAATGGGCACGAGGTCCTGGCCCACATCAGCGGCAAGATGCGCCTGCACTTCATCCGCATCCTGCCGGGCGACGCGGTCGTCGTCGAGATCTCGCCGTACGACCTCAGCAAGGGGCGCATCACCTACCGCAAGAAGTGAGCCGCCGAGAGGGCGTCGGCCGGCGCCGTCACCGTTTTTCCCGAGGTTGTTTCTTGACGGCATCTTACGCCTCGGTATATTATCCGCTTGTCTCCCTCAACCGAGGACCTGACCGCGCCCGCCGCGTCGACCGCTGACGAGGCGGCGTGGCTGGCCTTGGCGGGACCAGGTCAGCAGCGACAGCAGCCAGCGAGGCCAGGTAGCGACCATGAAAGTCAGAGCCAGCGTCAAGCGTATCTGCAGCAGTTGTCGTGTCGTGCGCCGGCATGGCACGATCCGCATCATCTGCACGAACGTGCGTCACAAACAGCGTCAGGGCTGATGGGCTTCGACAGCCTGGCCAGGCGTCGCGGGGACACACCCGGGCGCGGCGGTGCGGGCGGAGCATCCTCAGGACGGCAAGGAAACAGAGACCATGCCCAGAATTCTTGGTGTCGACATTCCGAACAACAAGCGCGTCGATGTGGCGTTGCGTTACATCTACGGCATCGGCCCGGCGCGGGCGGCGGAGATCTGCACGCGGGCCCGCATTGACCCGGCCGTGCGCGCCTCCGACCTGACCGAGAGCGACCTCGGCACGATCGCCAAGATCCTGCAGGACCAGTTCACCGTCGAAGGCGACCTGCGGCGCCAGGTGGCCCAGAACATCCGCCGCCTCATCGCCATCGGGTCGTACCGTGGCCAGCGTCACCGCCGCGGCCTGCCGGTCCGCGGTCAGCGCACCAAGACCAACGCCCGTACCCGTAAGGGCGCCAAGAAGACCGTCGGGGCCATTCGCGATCGTTCCGAGCGCAAGCAGGCCTCCGCCGAGAAGCAGGCCTGAGGGTCAGGCCCGACGTGGTGATTACGCGTGTGGCGTTAAGGAGAACACGAGTCCATGGCTGACGAGATCGCGGCAACCCCTACCCCGGAACAGCCTCAGGAACAGCAGCCGGCCGAGCAGCAGCCCCAGGCTGATGCGAAGCGCGTGCGGCCGGCCAAGGGCCAGCGGCATATCCCCAACGGCATCGCTCATGTCGATGCCAGTTTCAACAACACCAAGGTCTCGATTTCGGACCTGCACGGCAACACCGTGGCCTGGTGCAGCGCCGGCCGCCTTGGCTTCAAGGGCTCGCGCAAGAGCACGGCCTACGTGGCGCAGCAGATCGGCGCTGAAGCCGCCCGCCGCGCCGCCTCCCTCGGCATGCGTGAGGTCGAGGTCCGGCTGAAGGGCCCGGGCGCCGGGCGCGAGTCCGCGGTGCGTGGCATCGCCTCGGCCGGCCTGGAAATCACCCTGCTGAAAGATATCACGCCTCTCCCGCACAACGGTTGCCGGCCGCCGAAGCGCCGCCGCGTCTGAGCGGACCAGGAGACAGGATCACGCGTCTGCCCGTGTGCCGCCGCCGCCCTGGCGGCACCTGGGAGGTCACCGAGAACGAGGAGATACCTATGCCTGGCCTGGAAAATTTCGCTCTGC
>JAGVUW010000393.1 GCA_019136035.1 Verrucomicrobiota bacterium
GTTGAGCATGTTGTAGCCGAGGCCGTGGTAGGTCGCGCCGGAGACGGTGGCGTTGTTGACCTCGACATTGACGCAGCCGCCGACGCTGAGCAGCGAGGACATCATGGCCTCGCGGTCGCGCACGGTGATCTCGAGGCGGTTGAGGGTCATGTTGCTGCGGCCGACCGCGACGGCGCTGGTATTGATGCGCTTGAACTGGCCGCCGTGGTTGGCGAGGCGCACCTCGACGCGCAGGCCGTTGACGGTCAGCGGGGTGTCCTTGGGCCGGTACCAGACCTGGGTGCGGACGCGTCGCCAGGCCGTGATGCTGTCCTGGGCCCCGGAGGCGTAGGCATAGCGTCGGACGGTGCTGGCGCTGGCTGGATCCGGCTCGACCGGGCCGACCTCGACCGCGCCGAGGTACGGGTGCGTGTAGCCCGCCCCCGGACCCGATGGCCAGGTCGCCTTGAAGACCTCGCCGCCGCGCGCGGCGTAGCTGCCCTTGCCATAGGAACGCTCGGCGCTCCACTCCTCGGCCGCCGGCGGGCGCTCGTAGGAGAAGGCGAACTCGGGGAAGACGTCGCCCATGCCGGTCACGACCTGCATGATGTCGTTGCGGTCGTAGTACTCGTCGCCCTTGCCGTTATACCTCGAACTGAAGAAATCGCTGGAGTAGAACCGCAGCGTGCCGCCCTCGGCGAGGGTGACGGTCCCGCCGCCGGACGCGAGGGGGACGTCCTTGGCGAGGGGCACGCTGAGGGCGCCCTCCAGCACGCCGTAGAAGGGCTCCATGGCCAGCTCCACCGCCTCGGCGTCCGGGACGAAGCGTATGAGCGCCTCGCGGGTCGGGTAGTGCGACGGCAGGGGCGAGCCGGGCGGTGAGACGGTCCGGCTCTCGTCGATCTCGATGGTGCGGACGAGGAGTCCGCGGCACTCGATGTGGCAGCGGAAGGTGAGGTGGTCCTGGTAGAGGTAGTCGCCGCCTGGGATGACGAGGAGGCGCCCCAGGCTGCGCGCCGCGAGGTCGGCGGCTTTCTGCAGGGCCGCGGTGTCGTCGGTCAGCCCGTCGCCGACCGCGCCGAACCACTGCGGGTAGACCTGGAGGTTCGTCGGCCGCCCGAGCACGGTGCCGTCGCCGGCGAAGATCGGCTCGGGCCCCGCGTCGAGACGGCCGCGCACCTCGATCGGCCGGTCGCCGATCAGAAGCAGCATGCCGCCGCCGATGAACCGCAACGTGACGTTCGCCGGGACGACGATGCCGCCGACCGCGAAGCGGCCGCCGCTGAGGGTCAGGGATCCGCCGGCACCGCCGAACGCCGCCAGGGCGCGCTCGAACGCGGCGGTGTCGTCGGTCAGGCCGTCGCCGACGGCGCCGTGGTCGCGGACGTCGAGGTCCCGGTCGGCCGCGCCGGCCGGGGCGAACGGCAGCAGGACGCCGAGGACCATGGCGAGGCCGATGCCGATGCGGGCGAGGCGCGACGGCGCCGCGCGGCGGGCGCGGGCGGTCCGGCGGGGGCGGGTGGAGTCGTGTGCAGGGGTCATGGCCGATGCCTCACGAATGTCTGGGATTCGTAGAACGGTTCCAGGCCCAGGTCGACCCGGAGGCGGACAAGGCTCGCGGTCCGTGCTGTATAGGGTACCGCACGGTGGGCAGAACGCGAACGGATTGCGGGACCACGGGACTGCAGACTTCGGGAGAGACTGCCCACGGAGCACACGGAACACGCGGACGGGAAAGGGAGGGAGCTTTACCACGAAAGGCACGAAAGACACGAAAGGGGAGGGGGAGAATGGGGAGAACCACGGATGAACACGAATGGGGGATGGGAAGAGGGAGTACGTCAGTACGTCCGTAGGCGGTGCGTCGGTGGGGCCGGACTCCGCGCTGCCGACCTCCGACCTCTGACCTCCGACCTCTGACCTCCGACCTCTGACCTCCGACCTCTGACCTCCGACCTCTGACCTCCGACCTCTGACCTCCGACCTCTGACCTCTGACCTCCGACCTCCGACCTCCGGAAGAGACTGCCCACGGAGCACACGGAACACGCGGACGGGAAAGGGAGGGAGCTTCACCACGAAAGGCACGAAAGACACGAAAGGGGAGGGGAAGGGGAAAGGTGCGTCGGTGCGTTGGTGGACGGTGCGTCGGTGGGGAGGAGATCTGTCGGACGGGTCAGACAGGTCGGACAGGTCGGACAGGTCAGACGGGTCAGACGGGTCAGACGGGACCGCGCACAGGTCTGCGCACGGGGCGGCGAATGGCTTCGCGGACCTGCGCTTTCCCGGCGATCGTTGGGCCGGCCCGCGAGTGCGGTCAGCGGACGATCTCGAGGGCGATCCAGGGGACGAGGTTGAAGGCGATGATGATGATCTTGTAGAGGCCCAGGTAGGCGTAGATGACGGTGATGAAGGTCTGGCGTGACATGGGGAACCAGCGTTCGTGGAGGCGGTAGATCCAGTCCCCGGCGGTCATGATGATCAGCGAGGAGAGGACGAGCACGATGGCGTTAAGGACGGTGCACGCCATGAAGAAGGACCGGAGGGTGTTGATGTCCATGGCCGATGGGCTCCTTTCTTGCCGCGGGTACCACGCCGGCGGACGGCAGGGACACGCCGACGGCGGCGCAGGCGACGTCCCGCGGTGTCGTATCCAGCGCCCCGCCGCGCCGGGGCTGTTTCTGATGGCCTGCTGCCGCAAGGACTTGGACACGAGGCGCGAACGGCGGATGCACGCGCGGAGTGCCGCGGTGTCTCGAGCGGGGCGGGGGAGTCGGCGGGGAATGGAGCGGGCGATGGGAATCGAACCCACATAGCCAGCTTGGAAGGCTGGCATTTTGTAGCGGAAAACGCCCCGGTGTGGTGTTTATGTAGATGGTTATTTCCTTGACTGGCCTGTTTGTGCGCAGTACTGTGCATCCCTGAAGACCGTATCACGCAAGAGCCGCGGGCACCAGGGAGAGCACTATGGGACGACGGACGACAGGGCAGCTTTGGCAGCGCGGGAAGACATGGTACGTGACCTATGTCCATCAGGGGAGGAAACACACCGTCAGTCTGGAGACAACCAGCAAGACCTCGGCGAGGAAGAAGCGGGACGAGCTGCTGAGGCCCTTCAGCGCGGCGACAGACGCGGACCGGCGCCGGGAGGCCCTGGTAGCGCTTGAGGAGGCCCGGGAGGTGGCCCGGCGTGCAGACATGGAGGCAAACCGCGTGCCGCTGGAGGAGGTTTGGACCAGGTTCCCCTATGACCACACCGCCCCAGGGCGCGGGGCCCGCCGGCGGCTTTCCCCGCGGAACGTCATCGAGAACCGCAATGGTTGGCAGAAGTTTGCCCGCTGGGTGAAGGAGACCCACCCGGGCGCGGTGGCCATGGAGGACGTAACGCCGGACATGGCCCTGGCGTGGGTCCGCAACCTGGAAACCGTGGAGCGGCTGACGGGCGGCCGGATCAACAAGCTGGTCACGCGGCTGGCGGCCAGGCCGGAACCGTTTGCGGGGATCCAGCGCCAGGCCGTGCGTCATGAGAGCAGGACATTCCTCGATGTGGAGCAACTGCGGAAGGTGTGTTCATCGGCCACGGGTGAGCTTCGGCGGCTCCTGGCAATCATGCTCTACACGGGGCTCCGCCTCGGGGACGCCGTCACTCTGGAGTGGTCCCACATTGCCGCCGGGAGGGTGTCCAGGGTCATGGCGAAGACAGGGAAGGCGGTGTCATTCCCGCTGCACCGTGAGCTTGCGGCGGTCCTGGATGACGTTCCGGCACCCGACCGGCGGGGGGCGGTGTGCCCGACGCTGGCGGCGGAGTACCGGCGTTGTCACACGCGCACGAGCGCGCGGATCCGGGCGCACTTCCAGAAGTGCGGCGTGACGGTGGTAGAGGAGGTAGCCGGGCGACAGCGGCGGGTGTCCAGGCGCGGGGCCCATGCGTTCCGGCACTCCTTTGTCACGCTGGCGGCCCGGGCCGGGGTTCCGGTGGGGGTGGTGCGTCAGTGGGTCGGGCACACCAGCGAGCTGGTGACGCGGATCTACGAGCATTGGGGGACCGAAGGCCAGGACCGGATTCTGGCGGCCTTGCCGAGCATGGGTTGGGCCGGGCCGGCCGAGGTGCCCGAGGTCACGGCGGCCGGGAGGCCACTACTGGCGCCGGGGGAAGACGCCAACGCGACGCAAGGCCATGCTGTTGACGTGGACGGCGCCATTGCCATCCTGGAGGCCGCCACGGAAGAGACGTGGCAGGACGCCAGGACCGCCGCGCTGCGGGCTCTGCGCGGGCAGCCCTGACCCCGAAGGCACCCGGCCTGGTCTACCGGCAGCCTCCAAGCATCGACAGAGCCCCGAGCGCCGCCAGCGCGGCCAGAAGGACCTCGGCCAGAGCCATCCGGCCGGCTCGGACGGCGGCGGCCCGATGTGGCCAGGAGATAGGCGCTGCTGAACTTGGCAGGTTGC
>JAGVUW010000306.1 GCA_019136035.1 Verrucomicrobiota bacterium
GAGTCCCTCACCGCGGCGGCCCGCAAGTCGGCCACCAGCGAGCAGGGCGTGACCGTCCGCATCGACCGCATGACCGGCGACATCCGCACCTGGGCCCACCTCAAGGTGGTCGAGACCGTCTCCGACCCTGAGGCCGAGGTCGCCCTCGAGGAGGTCCGCCAGCGTCAGCCCGAGGCCAAGCTCGGCGACGAGGTCGAGTGGGAAGTGGTCCTCGAGGATCTCGGCCGCATCGCCGCTCAGACGGCCAAGCAGGCCATCACCTTTCGACTGCGCCAGGCCGAGAAGAAGGGCATCTGCGAGGACTTCCAGGAGCAGCTCCACCAGCTCGTCACCGGCGTCGTGCGCCGCGTCGAACGCGGCGACGTCTTCATTGACTTCTCGCGCGCCGAGGGCGTCATGAAGTACGCCGAGCGCATCCCCGGCGAGGACTACCAGACCGGCGACCACATCACCGCCCTCCTCGTCGAGATCAACGCCGACCGGCCCGGCCCGAGCCTGTTCGTATCGCGAGCCCACCCCGACATGGTCTGCCGTCTCTTCGAGCGCGAAGTCACGGAGATCGCCGAGAGCCTCGTCAAGATCCGCGCCGTCGCCCGCGAAGCCGGCTACCGCACCAAGATCGCCGTGACCTCGAGCGACCCGCGCATCGACCCGGTCGGCGCCTGCGTCGGCCTGCGCGGCAACCGCGTCAAGACGGTGGTGCGCGAACTCGGCGGCGAGAAGGTCGACATCATCCGCTGGGATGAGGATGTCCGCGTCTTCGTCGCCAACGCCCTGCAGCCGGCGAAGCTCTCGAATGTCACCGTCGACGAGGCCGGCAAGTGCGTCCACGTCGTCGTGCCCGAGGACCAGCTCTCGCTGGCCATCGGCCGCAAGGGCCAGAACGCCCGCCTGGCGCACAAGCTGACCGGGTGGCGCATCGATATCAACCGCCATGTGGAAGAAGCGCGCGTGCAGTTCGAGGACAAGATCCAGCACGCGATCGAGGCGCTGGCACGCATCGACGGCATCGGAGCCGATGCCGCGCCGATCCTGGTGCGAAACGGGTTTCTCTCTTTGGAGGGCATCCTGGCGGCCGAAGTGGATGACATCGCCGCGCTCGAAACCATCGGCCCCGACCGCGCTGCCGAGATCCTCGCGGCAGCACGGCGCGAACTCGGGGCGTGATCTGCCGGGATGTAAACGACGAGATGGAGGTCCGCGCGCATGAGCGATCGTGTTAGAGTCTATGAACTGGCCAGGGAACTTGGCCTCGCCAACAAGGAGATGATCGACCTGCTCCAGGGGGAGGGCATCGAGGTCCGCAGTCACTCCAGCACGATCGAGGCCGAGTTCGCGGATCTGGTGCGTGAGCGCGTCATCGCCGGGCGGCAGCAGGCCCAGAGCAACGCCAAGCCGCGCGCGAAGGCCGCTCCGGCCGCCGCCGCCGCGGCACCCGCCGCCGTTGCGACACCCGCGACTGCCCCGGCGGCCGAGACCGCCGCCCCGGTCGCCCCGGTCGCCCCGGCCGCACCCGCTGCGGTCAGTGCCGATGACGAGAGCCCGGCCGGCGACAGCCGTGAGCTGCACCTCAAGCCGCCGATCACCGTCCGCGACCTCGCCGAAGCGCTCGGGCGCAAGCCGAACGAGCTCATCGGCGAGCTCTTCACCATGAACGTCTTCG
Organism: Verrucomicrobiota bacterium; assembly: GCA_019136035.1. Taxonomy (GTDB): domain Bacteria; phylum Verrucomicrobiota; class Lentisphaeria; order Oligosphaerales; family JAFGRS01; genus JAGVUW01. The sequence goes on from JAGVUW010000306.1 coordinate 1,664, forward strand.
CGGCCATCAACCAGGTCCTCGACGTCGACCTCGTCGAGAAGATCTGCGCCCGCCATGGCGTCTCCTTCATACGCGAGCGGCGCGAACGCATCAAGGTCAAGGCCAAGCCGGTGACCGACGGCGCCCCGACGGAACGGGCCCGCACCGGCCACGAACGGCCGCGCCCCCCCGTCATCGCCTTCATGGGCCACGTCGACCACGGCAAGACCTCGCTCCAGGACCGCATCCGCAACACCCGCGTGGCGGCCGGCGAGGCCGGCGGCATCACCCAGCACATCGGCGCCAGTGTCATCCACGTCGGCGGCCAGACCCTGACCCTCCTCGACACCCCCGGCCACGAGGCCTTCACCGCCATGCGCGCCCGCGGCGCCAACGCCACCGACATCGCGGTCCTGGTCGTGGCCGCCGACGACGGCGTCATGCCCCAGACCATCGAGGCCTACAACCACGCCAAGGCCGCCGGCGTGCCCATCGTCGTCGCCCTTAACAAGATGGACCTCCCGAACGCGAACCCCGACCGGGTCCGCCTCGGCCTGCAGCAGCTCGGCATCCAGCCGGAAGACTGGGGCGGCGATACCGCCGTCGTGCCGGTCTCCGCCGTCACCGGCGAGGGCGTCGAAGACCTCCTGGAACGCCTCCTGCTCGAAGCCGAAGTCCTCGAACTCGACGCCGATCCGGATGTGCCCTGCGAGGCCCTCATCATTGAGGCCCAGCTCGAGGCCGGCATGGGCCCGACCGCCAACGTCCTGGTCCGCAACGGCACCCTCCACGTCGGCGATATCATGCTCTGCGGCGCCCACTATGGGAAGGCCCGCGCCCTCATCGACCACCTCGGCAAACGCATCACCAAGGCCGGCCCCAGCACCCCGGTGAAGGTCCTCGGCCTCTCGGGCGTGCCTGAAGCCGGCGACCAGCTCGTCGTCGTCGACGACGAACGCGAGGCCCGCGATATCGCCGCCGAGCGCGAGATGCAGGCCCGCCAAGGCGAACTCGCCAATGACCGTAAGGTCAACCTCGAGGACCTCTTCCGACAGATGGAGGACGAGTCCCGCAACGAGCTGAAGCTCATCGTCAAGGCCGACGTGCGCGGCTCCCTCGAGGCCATCCGCGACAGCGTCGCCAAGATCAAGTCCGAGAAGATCCGCGTCGATATCATCCACAGCGGCGTCGGCGAAATCACCGATAACGACATCGGCCTCGCCGCCGCCTCCGATGCCCTCATCGTCGGCTTCCACGTGCGCGCCATGCCCGGCGTCAACCGCCTGGCCAAACAGCGCGGCGTCGAGGTCCGGCTCTACGGCATCATCTACGAACTCCTCGGCGATATCGAGAAGGCCATGCTCGGCCGCCTCGAGCCCGAGATGCGCGAAAATGCCCTGGGCACCGCCCAGATCATCGAGGTCTTCGAGCTCAGCCGCTCCGGCAAGGTCTGCGGTTGCCGCGTCGAACAGGGCGTCATCCGCGTCGGCGCCAAGGCCAAGGTCTTCCGCGAAGGCGAACTCGTCTACCATGGCCAGATCGCCTCGCTGCGGCGCTTCAAGGACGACGTGCGCGAGGTCCGCTCCGGCCTCGAGTGCGGCATCCGCCTCGATAACTTCCCGGACTTCGAGGTCGGTGACTCGATCCAGGCCTTCGAGCTGACCGAGATCGCCGCCAAGCTGTGAGCCCAACCACCGCGGCCTGCCACTGCCGGGCCGATCGGGAGCCTGCCGAGCGATGACTGTCAGCAAACGCATGGCTCGCGTCGATGAACTCCTTCGACGCGAGCTCGGGTTGCTTAC
>JAGVUW010000514.1 GCA_019136035.1 Verrucomicrobiota bacterium
GCTACGCGCGCGCCCTCCAGATCAGCCGCGGCTCCGGCGTCAGGATCGTCCTGGAGATCCATGGCAACACCATCCACTGCAGCGCCTCCCTGGCCCATCGCCTGGTCAGCCACTTCGACCCGGCCGACGTCGGCGTCATCTACGACCCCCAGAACATGGTCAAGGACGGCTTCGAAACCACGGCCCTGGCCGTGCAGCTCCTCGGGCCCTACATCGCTCACTGCCACCTCGGCGGCCATCGGCCGCTGCCGGTGACCGAGGTCGACGCCAAGGGCACCGCGCAGTGGCGCTGGGAGGGCTGCCGCCTGGCCGACGGCCTCTACCACGTCCCGACCCTCCTGACCCACCTGCAGCGCATCGGCTACCGGCACTTCCTCTCCATTGAGGACTTCCGCCCCGGCGACCCCCGCGAGAAGTTGCGCGACGCGGTCGCCTACCTGCGTTCCCTGGAGACCGCCTGAGCGCCACCCCGGCGCGGGAGACCCCAGACATGACGACCGGGCGGCCCGGTGCGGACCATCCAGCGGCAGGCCTCTGACGCTGACGGGCTGAGCCCCACGGGAACCCCCGGTGATCGAGGAGAATGCCATGACTGCGTCGCCAGCGGTGCTGCCCCTGGATCTGGACCTCTCCGGCCTCTGGGAGTTCGCCTACAGCGTGGCCCTGCCGGAGCCCGGCGGGTCGGCCCTCCCCGCCGGCCTCGATTTTCAGGCGGCCATGCCGGTGCCGGCCTGCTGGGATGACGAGCTGGCGCGCCTGCGCGAATGCCCGTTCTGGAGCCGGGCGCGCTTCAACCCGGACCACCGCCCCCTCGACTACCCGCTGGGCGACAACCCGCCCGATGCCTCGACGCCCTTCCTTCTGGGTGTCGGCTGGTACCGCCGTCGTCTGGAGATCCCGGCCGAGTGGTCCGGCTGTCAGGTCCAGCTCCGCCTTGGCGGCGTCCGCCTGGAGGCCTCTGTCTGGCTGAATGGCCGCCACCTGGCACACCACCTCGGGCACTCGACCGCCTTCGCGGTCGACCTCGGGCCGGGGCTGTGCCCGGGCGCGACCAACGAGGTCGTCATCGCGGTGGCCAACACCCGCCGCGATCGCCTCGGCTGCGCCATTCGCGGCTGGAAAGGCCGCAGCGGTGGCATCACCGGCCCGGTCGGGGTGCATGTCGCCGGCGCCGCCGGTCTGCGCGATGCCTTCGTCTGGCAGGCCGAGCCCGGCGGCCCGGTCGAGGCCCGCGCCGAGGTCGCCGGCGACCTCGCCGGCGGCAGTCTGAGCCTGCTGTGCACCATCGCCGACCCGGCCGACGGCGCCGTGCTGGCCGAGGGCGCCGCCGAGGTGACGGGCCTCGAGACGCGCTGGTCCTTCACCCCGGCGCGGCCGTTGCCGCTGTGGTCGGACCGCGACCCGCGCCTGGTCGACATCCGACTGCAGCTCCTGCGCTACGGCCGGCGTCTCGACGAGCGCGTCTGGAAGGGCGGCTTCCGGTCCTTCCAGCGCAACGGCCGACGGCTCCTGCTCAATGGCGAGGCGGTCTTCCTGCGCGGCGCCACCGAGCACGCCTACTACCCGGAGACCTGCACCCCGCCCCTCGACAAGGCATCCTACCGCCGCAGCATCGCCCGCCTGCGCGAGATCGGCTTCAACTGGCTGCGCTTCCACACCTCGGTGCCGTCGGAGCCCTGCCTGCAGGCCGCCGACGAACTCGGCATGCTCATTCAGGTCGAGCCGCCGCTCGGCTTCCAGAAGCCCGAGTGGCTCGACATCCTGCGCGCCTGCCGCAACCACCCCTCGGTGGTGCTCTACTGCGGCGGCAATGAGGAATGCCTCGACGAGGCCCTCATCGCCACCCTCTCGGACTGCGCCGCCGACCAGAAACGCGAGGCGCCGAATGCCCTCTTCAACCCCCAGGAGGCCCTGCGCGGCGTCGAGTACGTCTGGCAGCGCCCCGACCTCGGCGAGGATGCCGTCGAGACGCCCTGGCCGCACAACCCCCGCCGCCTCGCCCTCCTGAAGGGATTCTCGGACTGCTTCGGGCAGTACGCCTGGGGGCACCTCAGCTACGCCTGCACCCGCGCCGACGTGCGCCTCCTCGACGAACGCATGGCGATCTATGAGAGGCCGCTGCTCAGCCATGAGAATGGCATCATCGGCAACTACCTCGACCTCGGGCTGGCCTGGCGCTACGAGGGTACCCGCATCGGCGCCGGCATGTTCGACTCCCTGCGCCGCAACCTGGCTCAGGCCGGACTCCTCGACCGCGCCGCCCTCTACCACCGCAACTCGTGCTTCTGGGCCCGCGAGGTCCGCAAGCACAACCTCGAGACGGCCCGGCGCTGCCGCTATGTCAATGGCTACGACTTCCTCGGCGGCATCGACTGCCACTGGCATCGCGTCGGCTACACCTGCGGCGTCCTCAACGAGTTCTACGAGGTCAAGCCCGGCGAGACCGCCGACGACATCCGGCGCTACAACGGCGAGAGCGTCCTGCTCACAGCCTGGGACGGCAGCCGCAACCTCGCTGCCGGCACCGCGGTGGCTATACCGGTCCTCTCGGCGGTCTACGGCACCCCGCCCGGACCCGGCCGCCTCGCCTGGGTCCTGAGCACCGCCGATGGGCACTGCCTCGCCCAGGGCAACCAGGCCATCGAACGCGTCGAGACCGGCACGACCGCGCCCCTCGGCACCATCGCCTTCACCATGCCCGACCTCGGGCGGCCGGCGGCGCTGCGCCTGCAGGTCAGTCTGACCACCCCCACACGGCACCTCGACAACGCCTGGAGCTTCTGGAGCTGGCCAACCCTGCCGCCATGCCCCGCCGCCTGCCTGACCACACGCGTCCTCGACGCCGAGACCATCGGCCGCCTCGATGCCGGTGCCACCGTCTGCCTGCTCGGCCCCGGGCCCCTGCCGGCCCTGCCGACGTCCTTCCAGCCGGCCTGCGCCGGACGCTCGGTCGGCAACCTGGCCACCGTCATCGCTGACCACCCGCTCACCGCGGAACTGCCCCACGAGGGCTGGTGCGACTGGCAGTTCGCCCCCCTCCTGGAGGGCGGCACGGCGGTGGTCTTCAGCGACTCCGCTCTGCCCTTCGATCCCCTCATCGAGGTCGTCAGCACCTACAAGACCATCCGCCGGCAGGCCGCGCTCTTCGAACTGCGCGTCGGCGCCGGCCGCCTGCTCTGCTGCACCCTGAACCTCGCCAGCCGCGACCCGGCGGCGCTCTGGCTGCGCCAGGCCCTGAGCCGCTACGCCGACTCGGCCGCCTGCCAGCCGCGCCAGCGCGTCGCCGCGGCGGCCCTGGCCAGCCTGGCCCGGCAAGCCGCGGCCGCCACAGCCGCCGCGGCGAGCGGGACTGACGAAGGCTTCGATGCCCGCGCCCAGCGCCGCCGCACCCCGTAGACACCGCCCCCCCGGAGCACCGATACGCCATGCCCACCGACACGACGC
>JAGVUW010000521.1 GCA_019136035.1 Verrucomicrobiota bacterium
CAGCCGTGGACCGCCGCCGCCGCGGCGGCGGCGGCGCCGCCGGCGGTGTCCTGAGCCGAGCGGCGCGGGGGCGGCGGGATGGCTCGTCAGAAGTGCGCCGCGGCCGGCGTGCGGCCGCGTGGAGTGACGTCGGGAGGAGCGCATGGCGCTGACACCGCAACTGCGGATGCTGCGGCCGACCCTCGCGGGCCTGCCGCCTCTGGAACTGCCGGAGGGCCATCTCCTGCGCGCGTCGCAGCCCGGCGACGCAGCGCACTGGGAGCGCATCGTCGCGACGGCCTTCGGCGGCGAGCCCGGCCGTTACGACTTCGAGCGCATCCTGCGCAGCCACCCCTCCTACCGCCCGGAGCGCATCCTCTTTGTGACGGACCCATCGGGCCGGCCGGTGGCGACCGCTTCGGCCTGGCAGATGCCCGGCATCCTGGCCGACGCCGGGACGGTGCACTACGTGGCGGTCCTGCCCGAGGCCCAGGGACGCCACCTGGGCACCTGCGTCACCCTGGCGACCCTGCATCACATGGTCGCGGAGGGCTTCACGCGGGCCACGCTGACGACCGACGACTTCCGCCTGGCGGCGATCAGGACCTACCTCCGCCTCGGCTTTGAGCCGGTCCTGGTGCACGAGAATCAGCGCGAGCGCTGGCGCCGGGTCCTGTCCGAACTCGGGCTGCCCGAGGCGGCGCGGCGTTTCGCCGCCATCCTGGACGGGCCCCTCTGGCCGACCGAGAGCGCCGGCTGAGGCCCGCCCGACGGCAGAGCGCGGCCTCCAGCAGCGAGCACCGCGACGGTTTTCCAAGGAGAGACTGATGACGCAGCGCACGAGCAGCGACCGCATCCGGCTGGGCTTTGTCGGGGTCGCCAACATGGGCATGACCAACCTCAAGGCCATGATGCAGCGCCCGGACGTCGCAGTGACGGCCGTCTGCGATGTCGACCGCCGGCATCTCGAGGCAGCCAAGGCCTGCGTCGACGCGGCGGCGGGGAATACCGCCTGCCGGGCACTGACGGACTTCCGCGAGCTGGATGCCTGGTCCGGAGTCGATGCGGTGGTCATCTCGACCCCGGACCACTGGCACGTCCCGCAGGCGACCCACGCGGCCCTGTGCGGCAAGGACATCTACCTCGAGAAGCCCCTGACGCTGAGCATCGCCGAGGGCCGCCGGCTGTGCCGCGTGATTGCGGCCACCGGGCGCATCCTCCAGACCGGCAGCCAGCAGCGCTCCATGCCGGAGTTCCGGCGTGCCTGCGAGATGGTGCGCAACGGCGTCATCGGCACGGTGCAGCGCATCGAGGTCGGCCTGCCGCCGAATAACCGGGCCTGCGCGCCGACCTGGTCGCCGATGCCGGTGCCGCCCGAGCTGGACTACGACGCCTGGCTGGGCCCGGCGCCGTGGGCGGAGTACCACGAGCAGCGCTGCCACTACCAGTTCCGCTTCATCCTCGACTACTCGGGCGGGCAGGTGACCAACTTCGGGGCGCACCACCTCGACATCGTGCAGTGGGCCCTCGGCATGGACGACTCCGGGCCGTGTCGGGCCTGGGGTCGCGGCCAGTTCCCGACGAGCGGGCTGTTCACCACCGCCACCGAGATCGAGGCGCGGCTGACCTACGCCAATGGCGTCGAGGTCGAGGTGCGCACGGGCAGCAGCGGGGTGACCTTCCGGGGTACGGCGGGCACGCTCTCGGTGCAGCGCGGTCGCATCGTCACCGACCCGCCCGCGCTGGCCGAGGCGGCGCCGGTCGAGGGCGCGGTGGCCCTGTACCGCAGCGACGACCACCACGGCAACTGGCTGGACTGCATCCGTGAACGCCGCCAGCCGGTCTGCCCGGTCGAGGTCGGGCACCGCTCGGCGACCTGCTGTCACCTCGCCAATCTGGCGATGCGCCTGGGCCGGGAGCTCTCCTGGGATCCGCAGGGCGAGGTCTTCCTCGGCGACGACGAGGCGAATGCCATGCTGGAGCGTCCCGGTCGCGAGCCCTGGGCGAGCGCGGTCCGTTCCTGGACCGCGTCGGCCCTCCGCGGCGCCTGAAGGCGGCGGTCATCCGGTGACTCCCCTATCCCAAAGGGATTGCGTCCTCCAGCCCAGGGTTGCGGCCATGCCGCTACCCTGGGTCTCGGTTGCATCCTGCCCTTCCTACCCCAACGGGGTTACGTCATGATGCCGGTGCGCCGGCGACAGCGATCCGACCGACGCAACCCCCTTTGGGGTTGAGGCCCATGGCCATGGGCCATCCCAGGGTGGCGGGCGTACCGCAACCCTGGGCTCTGGGACGCAGCCCCCTTGGGGCATTGGGAGCCAGTCCCATGCCATACCGGGAAGGACACCCGTGCCGGAAGATCCGTCAGGGCAGCGCGGCGGCCTGGGCGATACGAGGGTCGTCGGCGCTGGCGGCGAGGCGCTGCAGGGCGGCGACGGCGCCCGGGGTACGGGCGGTCTTGAGCACGACGACGGCCTCGAAGCGGACCTGGTACTCGGTGGCGCCGAGGGCGGTCTGCTCGAGTTCGGCGACCACCTGGCCATCGAAGAGCCGGTCGATGGCGCCCTGGTCATCGGCGGCGGCCATGCTGGCGACGGCCTGGAAGCCGGACAGCCGGACGGCGCTGGACTCCTCGGTGCGGATGGCCTCGACGAGGACCTCGGCATAGGGCGCCGCGGCCTCGCCGAGGGCCGAGTAGAGGCGGCGGCGGACGGCGGCCTCGGATTCGCGGCCGAGGGCCTCGATGAGGGTGGGGACCTCCTCGGCAGTGATCTCGTCGGCGTTGAGGGTGAGGAGCCAGGCGGCCTCCTCGCGGATCTCGGCGACGGGGCTCTGCAGCAGCGGCAGGGCCACCTCGCGCACGCCGGGGTGCGGCTCACCGGCCATGACCTCGAGGAGGGCGAGGAGCTCATCGGCCGGCGGGGCGTCGCCATGGGCGAGGCGTTCGCCGAGGGCGGCGATCGCCGGCTGGTCGGCGGCCTGGAACCACGCCTCGAAGGCGGCGGTGCGCAGCTCGGGGGGTGCCTCGAAGTCGCCATTCCAGAGGGCCTCCAGGACCGCCAGGGCCTCATCGGTCTGCGCCGCCGCCAGGCGGCGCGCCGCGGCGATGCGGGCGGGCGCGGGAAGGGTCCGCTGGATGGCCTGCGCCAGGGCCTGGCGAAGGTCGGCCGCAGGAATCGGCGGACGCAACGGCAGGGATGACGCCGCGGCGCCCTCGGTCGCGGCCATCAGGTCGCGGATCCACGAGCAGCCGGGCGGGAGGAGGCCCTGCTGCCAGAGGTCCCAGAGCCGCTCGATGAGGCGCGGGTCGTTGCGACCGGCCAGCTTCAGCGCCGCGGCTTCACGCACCACGCCGTCGAGCGAGACATCGAGAAGGGTCGCCCAGAGTGCCTCGACCTCGGCGCTCGCATCGCCAGACCGCGACGCCTCGACCGCGCCCGCGGCCCGGCCG
>JAGVUW010000236.1 GCA_019136035.1 Verrucomicrobiota bacterium
TCACGTCCACCGTGGCCACATCCTGCGTGTCGGCCACCAGACGCTGCATCAACTTCATGCCCAGATCCGAGTGCGCCACTTCACGGCCGCGGAAATACATCGAGACCTTTACTTTATCACCCTTCGACAAGAAGGCAACCAGACGATCACGTTTCGTCTCGTAGTCGTGCTGGTCGATGTTCGGATGGAACTTCACCTCTTTGATCCGGATGATGTGCTGGTTCTTGCGCGCGTCCCGCTGGCGTTTGCTCTGCTGGTAGACGTGCTTGCCGTAGTCCATGATCCGGCACACCGGAGGATCGGCGGTTCCCGCGACTTCCACCAGGTCCAAGCCATTGTCCTCCGCCTTCTTCAGCGCCTCATCGAAGCGCATCAGGCCGAGCTGTTCGTTCTCCAACGAGATGACTCGGACGACCTTGCCGCGGAAGAACCTGTCGTTGGCCTTGAGTTGTCGTGCGATGGCGGCATCCTCCTATCCTGATGGGGTGCATTCTGCGGCTGCCACTCGACAGCCTTCACTCCTGCCACGGCTCCGCCCGCGGCCGACAGCATGCCGACCGCAAACAGGCACCTCTAAGCCTGACAGCACGGGAATCTACAACACGTGCCGGCGCCTGTCACCTGCGCGCCGCGATTTCCTCACGCACACGCTGCACAAAATCGGCGAGCGGCAGGGCGCCCTCCTCGCCGGCGCGGCTCCGCACCGCGACGGTGCCGTCGGCGGCCTCGCGCTCACCCACGATCGCCATGTACGGCAGACGCTGCTGGCGCGCCCGACGGATCTTGCCGCCAATCGGGTCGGCCGCTTCGTCCACCTCGACCCGCACCCCCGCCGACCGCAACGCACGGGCGACGTCGCCCGCGTAGGCGCTGTACTGCTCACTGATCGGCAGCACGCGGACCTGCTCCGGTGCCAGCCACGTCGGGAAGGCCCCGGCGTAGTGTTCCACCAGGATCCCGAAGAAGCGCTCCAGACTCCCGAGCAGCGCCCGGTGCACCATGTACGGACGATGACGCTGGCCATCCGCACCGACGTACGTCATGTCGAAGCGCTCGGGGAGATTGAAGTCGAACTGAATCGTCGTCGTCTGCCATTCACGGCCGATCGCATCCTTGATCTTCAGGTCGATCTTCGGGCCGTAGAAGGCGCCGCCGCCGGCGTCGACCTCGCAGGCCAGGCCGCAGGCCTTCACCGCTTTCTCCAAGGACTGCAACGCCTGCTCCCAGCGCGCCGGCTCACCCACCGCCTTCGCCGGACGCGTCGCCAGGTAGGCCTTGATGTCGCTGAAACCAAAGGCCTTCCACAGTGACAGGCTGAAGCGCAGCACCTCGGTGATCTCCGACTCGATCTGCTCGGGCGTGCAGATGATGTGGGCGTCATCCTGGGTGAAGCCGCGCACCCGCAGCAGCCCATGCAGCACACCGGCCTTCTCATACCGATACACCGTCCCCAGCTCGGCCCAGCGCAACGGCAGCTCGCGGTACGAGCGCGGGCGGTTCTGGTAGATCTGGATATGGAACGGGCAGTTCATCGGCTTGACGTAGTAGTCATTCTCGTCGATCTCCATCGCCGAGTACATCGACTCGCGATAGAAGTCCAGGTGACCGCTCGTCTCCCAGAGCCGGGCCCGGCCGATGTGCGGGGTGTACAGCAGCTCGTAGCCGTGGGCGTAGTGCATGTCCTTCCAGAAGCTCTCGATGGCGTGCCGCACGCGCGCCCCGCGCGGATGCCAGCAGACCAGCCCCGGCCCGACGTCCTCGTGGGTGCTGAACAGCTCCATCTCCGCCGCGATCTTACGGTGGTCACGGCGGCGCGCTTCCTCAATCGCCTGCAGGTAGGCATCGAGGTCCTCACGGCTGTGGAACGCCGTGCCGTAGACGCGCTGCAGCATCGGGTTCTTCTCGTCACCACGGAAGTACGACCCGGCGATGCTCAGGAGCTTCACCGCGCCAATCTGGCCGCTGTGCTCGACGTGCGGGCCGCGACACAGGTCGGTAAAGTCACCGCAGCGATACACCGAGATCACCTCGCCCTCGGGGATGTCACCCAGGCGCTCAAGCTTGTAGCCCTGACCCCGTGACGCAAAGAAGTCGTGGGCCTCCTGGCGCGACCACTCCAGGCGCTCGAACGGCAGCCGCCGGCCCAGTGTCTTCTTCATCTCCTTCTCGATCGCCTTGAGGTCCTCGGGAGTGAGACGGTGCGCCATGTCGATGTCGTAGTAGAAGCCCTCGGCCGTGGCCGGGCCAATGTCGAACTTGACATCGGGGTAGAGGCTCTGCAACGCCGCCGCCAGGACATGCGCAGCGCTGTGCCGAACCGTGTTCAGATCAGGTGCCGACATGATCTTCGATCCTCATCCAACAGACCACACAACCGCAGACGCCGACAGGCGCAGCAGGGGGAGAACCGCAGGGCGCCGGTGACACGACCCCACGACGCCCCGGACCGGCCAGGCAACGCCGCCCGGCTCACTCCAGGACGCCCTTAGTCGAGGGCACGCCCTTGACACCCGCATCCAGCGCCACCGCCTCGGCCAACGCCCGCCCGAAGGCCTTGAACAGGGCCTCGAAGGCGTGGTGGACCTCGGCGCCGGCAAGCAGATCGAGGTGCAGCGTCAGGGCTCCGGCATTCGCCAGAGCCTGGAAGAACTCGTGGAAGAGCCTCGCGTCGAACCCCCCGCAGACCGGACTCGGCGGCGTCACACGGTACGCCAGGTGCGGCCGGCCGCTCAGGTCGATCACCACCCGCGCCAACGCCTCGTCCATGGGAACATACGCCGACCCGAAACGGCGAATCGAGGCCTTGTCACCCAAGGCCTCCTTCAAGGCCCGGCCCAGGGTCAGGCCGAGATCCTCAAGGGTGTGGTGCGCGTCGACCTCGAGGTCGCCCTGCGCCTGGATCACCAGGCCAAGCCGGCCATGCCGCGCAAAGGCCTCCAGCATGTGGTCTACAAACGGCAGACCGGTGCTGATCTCGATCGCGCCGACTCCGAGAGTCAACTCGAGCTGAATCCGCGTCTCGCGAGTCTCGCGCGCCACCGACGCCTTGCGGACCATGGGCCCATTCCTCAGTTGCCGCCCCTGACACCGCCGCGACGCCGCCCACATGGGCCCGACCACGCCACGACCGTGCCGAAACAGGGTACTATACCCCGCCAACCGCGACCCGTCACCCCTCCCACCGTGCGCCCCCCGGCGCTACCTCGAGATCTCACCCGCGGTCACCCTGGAGGGGTGCCGGAACCGGACGGCCGCCTATCGGCTCTTTCCTGACCGCCGCGTACCGGCCGGTCACAGAAGTGCCGTTTGACAGCCGCGCCCCCGCGCGCCATCTGTAGATCATGCACGAACCGCCACGACGTCTCCTGCTCCATGTCTGCTGCGGGCCCTGCGCCACGGCCTCGCTCGAGCGCCTCAAGGCTCTGGGCG
>JAGVUW010000006.1 GCA_019136035.1 Verrucomicrobiota bacterium
GGAGGCCGAGGACGAGACGGGGGTGCCGCCTGCCGCGCCGGCGCCGGCGCCGGGCGGCCCGTGGCAGCCCCTGCCGCCGTGGTCGCCCGAAGGCCTCGCCGAGTCGCTGCAGTATCTGGTTGCCGAGCGGCCCTCGGAGGAGGCCTGGCGGGTCATGGATCAGCTCTGCCGTGAGGCCCCGCTGGAGCCGACGGACGGCTGGCCGCAGTGGATCCAGTGGTTCCGGAGCCGCCTTCGCGACGCCGTCGCCCAGCGTCACGGCGCCGCGGCGCTGGCGGTCCTCGGCGCGCGTGCCGAGGTCGCCGATCTGCCTGACGCCGAGCGCGCCGCCCTGGTCTACCAGTGCCATCGTCAGCGCTCGGCGCTCCTGGCCCAGGCCGGCGAGCCCCTGGCCGCGGCGGGCGAGCTGATCGCCGCGCAGTGCTGGTCCGAGCGGCCGAGCGGGCCGTCGTCGCTGCACGCCTAGGTCATCCGGCTCTGCCTGACGGCCGACGACACCGCCGCCGGCCTCGCCTATCTCGCGGCGATCGGTCCGGAGGCCATGCCCGAGTGGCAGGGCGTCCTGGCGCTGTACGCCGGCGACCTTGCCGCGGCCGCGTCGTGGTACGGCCAGCCCAGCGACCGGGTCGCCGGCCTGCACGCCACCTGGCTCCTGTCTCTGGGCCGTGCCGCCGAGGCCGAGTGGCTCCTGCGGCGCGTGCCCGAGCTGCCGCCCGGGCGGCGGCTGACCCTGGCACGGGCCTGCGCTGAACAGCAGGACTTCGCCGAGTGCGAGCGCATCCTGCTCGGCTGCCTGATGGACCCGGCGGCGAGCCGGCCGGTGTGGGAACAGGCCGCCGCCGACTGGGCCGCCTTCCACAAGGAGCGCTGCACGCTCGATGCGGCGCGCGACAGCCTCATCGCGTGGCTGCGCGACACCGGCCACCACGCCGAGGAGGAACAGCGCCGGCTGTGGACCGCCCGGCGCCACCTCGAGCGCAGCGCGGAGGACGCCGTGGCGGCACTGCGTGCGGCTGTCGCCCTGGCCGAGATCGACGCCGCCGGCTACCGCTCGGCACCGACGAGCGCCGTGACCGCGGTCGCGCCGGCGGTGGCGGCCATCCTCCTCGGCCGTGGCCGCCATGCCGAGATGCTCGATCTCTGCAACGACCTGCAGGCCCTCGTGCCGTCGCAGCGCCTGCAGTGGGACACCTGGCGGGTGCAGGCCCTCGTCGGCCTGTCGCGGTCGGCCGCGGCCGAGGCGGTCCTGGCCCGGCTGCGCGCGGCCGTCGCCGCCGACCCGCGCCAGGCGCGGGCCCTGCTCGCGCATGTGGTCCTCGCAGAGGCCGGCTCGCCGGCGGTCGCGAGCCTGGCTCAGGTGGCCCTCGAGGGCAGTGGCGACGATGGCGCCCTCGGCTCGACGGTCTGCGCTCTCCTGGCCTGCCAGGCCGCCGCCGCCGGCGACAACGCCCGTGCCCTCGACTGGCTGGCGCAGGCCCTCGAGCGCAGCCGCCTCACCTCGGCTCCCCTGGCGGTGCAGGTGTCGCGCTGCCGGACCTGGATCCGGCGCTGCCTGCGCCTGGGCCGCGACAGCCGCGGCCTGCTCATGGGGCTGCTCATGTCGTCCCGCGAGACCCTCAGCACCGCCGTCGTCGAGATGCTCACCGAGGAGATGGGCCTCGGCGACGACGAGGCCACCGACGAGAGGCCCTTCCCGCTGTCCAGCACCAGGGTCCTTTTCGTCCCCGAAGACGGCCCCGAGGAGTACTACTGGGTGCTCACGCCCGGGGCTTTCCCACACTGTGCTGCCGGCCATCCGAACGGCCCGCTGACTCACTTCGAGAACGCCCTGGCGGCCTTCGGCGAGCCCCTCCCGGTCGGCGACCTCGTCGTGCCCTCCGAGGGCTTGGTCTGGGTCGGCACCGACCGCGGCCTCTTCGTCTACCGCCGCCGGGCGGACCGCTGGGCTCGCCTGCATCTGCCCGGCCAGCCCGCGGAAACGCCGATCCGCAGCCTCGAGACTGACGGCCGGGCTCTGCGGGTCGGCTGGACCACCGCCGACGGCCAGGCCGCCGAGGCCGCCTACGACCCGGCGGCCGCGGCGTGGGCCGCTCCCGCAACGCCCTGATCCGCCCGCCGGCGCTGCCGGCGCGCCGCGGCCGCCACGCCGGCAATGGCGCTGTATGGTACGGGGGTCGCGGGGCCGTGCCGCGGCCAGTCGTGCGGCCGTGACCGCGCCATCGTGGAGGAACATGCTCGTGGAATGGTCGGCGCATCGTACCGTGCGCGTGCTGGTGATGGGGCTGGTGCTGCTGCTCCTGCTCAGCGGCGTCGTCATGTTGTACTCCACCAGCTTCGCGGCCTGCTCGGAGTACTACCTCAAGCGCCAGGCGCTGTGGGTCTCGCTGGGCGGCCTCCTGGCCACCGGCCTGGCCTGCCTCGACTACCGCCGCCTCGGGCGCGTGTCGATGGTCCTGATGGGCGCCGTGGCGCTGGCGCTGGCCTACCTGGCCATGGCCCACGTCCTGTACCGCCTCCCCTGGACCCGCGGCCTGGTCGATTACCTCCCCCTGATCAGCGGCCCGACCAAGGGCAGCTTCCGCTGGCTGCGCCTGGGCGGCTTCTCGCTGCAGCCCTCGGAGTTCGCCAAGCCGGTCATGGTGCTCTTTCTGGCCGAGTACTACCAGCGCTGGGCGCGCTATACCCTGGAGTTCCGGCGCGGCTTTGCCGTGCCCCTGCTGTGCTGCGGCGCCGTCATCGGCCTGATCTTCCTAGGCAAGAACCTGAGTACGACCCTGATCACCGGCAGCATCATGGTCGTGATGATGTTCGTCGCCGGGGTGCGCCTGCGCTACCTCATCGGCCTCGCCGCCCTCGGCCTCTGCTTCGTGGCCCTCGTGGTCAGCATCAGCAGCGAACACCGCCGCCGCGTCACCACCTACCGCGATCCCGAGCCGCTGCAGCAGGGCGAGGGCTACCAGCTCTGGCACTCGCAGTTGGCCCTGGGCTCCGGCGGCTGGGCCGGCCTGGGCCTGACCCAGAGCCGCATGAAACAGCTCTACCTCCCCGAAGCCCACACCGACTTCATCGTTGCCATCGTCGGCGAGGAACTCGGCTTCATCGGCGTCGCCAGCCTCATCGGGCTGTACTGCCTGCTGGCCGTCAGCATCTTCGCCATGGCCACCCTGGCTCAGGCCAAGAGCGCCGTGATGATGTGCGTCGGCATCGGCTGGGCCCTGACCTTCCAGGCCTTCGTCAACATCGGCGTCGTCAGCGGCTTCGGGCCGACCACCGGGGTCACGGCGCCCTTCCTGAGCTACGGCGGCTCGAGCATGCTCGGCTGTATGGTCTCGGTCGGCCTGCTCCTCAGCGTCAGCCGCATCAGCGAGCAGGAAGCCCTCGAGTCGCGCCTCCACGACGAGCGCGT
>JAGVUW010000117.1 GCA_019136035.1 Verrucomicrobiota bacterium
CACGGCCGGCTGGGACGACGCGCTCTACCGTGCCGATGAGCCGGCGCCGCCCGAGCCCGCGGCGCTCACGGCTGTGCCCTATGCCCTCTGGGCCAACCGCCGCCCGGGCGAGATGGCCCTCTGGATCCGCGAGAGCTGAAGGACTCAGGACCGCCCGGCTCGAGACGCGTCAGCCAACTCGCCAGGAAAGGCCTCACGTGATGCCGTGGAGTTCGATGGAGCTGCACCGCCGGCGCTGGCGGGTCCTGCTGGCCGCCGCCGGCCTGAGCGCCCTCGCCGCGGCCGACGACTGGCCGCAGTGGCGCGGCCCGACGCGCGACGGCCGATGGTACGAGACCGGCCTCGTCGAGGCCTTCGCCGCGGCCGCCCTCGAGCCGACCTGGCGCGTCGCCGTCGCGCCGGGGTACACCAGCCCGACCGTCGCCGCTGGACGGGTCTTCCTCAGCGACCGGCCCGACGCTGACCACGAACGCGTCCTCTGCGTCGACGCCGCCACCGGCGAGACACGCTGGGAGCACCGCTACGAGTGCCGTTACAGCGGCATCAGCTCGCGGGCCGGACCGCGCGCCGCCATCACCATCCACGACGGCCGCGCCTACGCCCTCGGCGCCATGGGCCACCTGCACTGCCTCGCGGCCGACACCGGCGCATGCCGGTCTGGGGCATCGCCGCGGCGCCGGTCATCGAGGGCCCGCTGCTGCTTTTGCAGATCGGCGGCCGCGGGGATGCCGGCGTCGTCGCCCTGGACCGCCTCAGCGGCGAGGAGCGCTGGAGGGCCCTCCCCGACCGCGCCTCCTACGCCACGCCGCTGGTCATAGACCAGGCCGGACAACGGATTGCCGTCTGCTGGACCGCCCAGCGCATCGTCGGGCTCGAGGTGACCTCGGGACGGCTCCTCTGGGAAACCGCCTTCCCGGAGCCCGCCCGGCTCGTCGCCGTCGCGGATCCGGTCCTCGACCAGGGCCGGCTCTTCTTCACGGACTACTGGGAGGGCTCCCTGATGCTGCGCGTCGACGCCAAACGCCCGGCCGTGTCGCGGCTCTGGTACCGTAAGGGCGCCAGCGACCAGCAGACCGACGCCCTGCACGCCATGATCACGACCCCGATCCTCGACGGCGAGGCCCTCTACGGCGTCGACAGCCATGGCGAACTGCGCGGCCTGCGCGCCGCCGACGGCGAGCGTCTCTGGGAGAGCCTGGAGCTGCTCCCGAAGCTGCGCTGGGGGACCATGCACTTCGTCCGCAACCGCGACCGCGTGTGGATCTTCACCGAGCGCGGCGACCTGGCCATCACACGCCTGACGCCGGACGGCCTCACCATCCTCAGCCGGACCCACCTCATCGAGCCGACCAAGGCCCAGCACGCCCGCGGCGTGGTGTGGTCGCACCCCGCCTTCGCCAACCGCGCGGTATTCTGCCGCAATGACCGCGAGCTGCTCTGCACCAGCCTGGCGGCGCCATGACGCCGCGGCGATGCCCGAAGAGTGCCTTGTTCAGGTGCCGCCAGGCGGTGCGTGGGGGTGGCATGCTCGCATGAAACGTCACGTCGTTGTGCAGTCAACGCCGCCCCGGCTCGTGGACGCCTTCGCGTCTGTGGACACTCGCGCTCCAGCGCCCATGGCCGGCGATGTTTCGCCATGGTCTGCCCGGCGCCCGGCCGCGCCCGCCGGTGCGGCCGCGTTAATTAAGGTATAGAGGGGGTTGCCATGGGGTCGTTCTGGATGGCCTGTGCGTCGTGCGGTGCGCTGGTGATCGGCCTGGGGGCTGCCGCCGGCGCCGCGGAAGCGGCCGCCGCCTGGCCCGCGGGCCTCGACGCGGCCCTGGCGCAGGTCGTCGACCGCGAAGTCGAGGCCGGCAGGCTCCCCGGCGCCGTGGTCATGGCCGGCACCCCCGAGGCGGTGCGCTTCAGCCGCGCCGCCGGCAGTCTCCAGCTCCGCCCCGTCGCGGTGCCGATGACCACGGCGGCCATCTTTGATCTGGCCTCCGTGACCAAGGTCGTCGGCACCACCACCGCGATCATGATCCTCGTCGATGACGGCCTCCTCACGCTCGACGACACCGTCGCCCAGCACCTCCCCGAGTGGCGCCAGCGCGACCCCGCCGAAGACATCCGCCTGCACCACCTCCTGACCCATACCTCGGGACTGCCGGCCTACCTCTCCGTGGGGCCCCTGCAGGCCGCGCACGGCCCCGGGCCGCAGCCGGAGGTGGTCATCGCGGCCATTGCCGGGCTGAAGCTCCGCCGGGCGGTCGGCGCCGACGTCGAGTACTCCTGCCTGAATGCCATCCTGGCGGGCCGCATCGCCGAGAATGTCGCCGGGTGCAGCCTGCACGAGTTCCTCACCCGACGCGCCTTCGGCCCCCTCGGCATGGCCGACACCGGCTGGCACCTCACCCGCGACCAGCGCGCCCGCCTGGCGCCGACCGGTCCCGCCGGCGGCCTGGCCGCACCGGGCGCCCTCGCCGATGACGCCGCCCCCGCCGTCACCACCCACGGCCTCGTCCACGACCCCCTGGCACGCTACTACGCCAACCCCGAACACTGCGCCGGCAATGCCGGGCTGTTCTCCACCGCCGCCGACCTGGCGCGCTTCACGCGATGCATCCTCGGCGGCGGCGCCCTCGACGGCGTCCGCATCGTCCGCTCCGAGACCGTCGAGCGCTTCACCCGCCGCCAGACTCCCGACGGCATCGACAGCCGCGGCTTCGGCTGGGATGTCTGGAATACCCACCCCTACCAGCCCAAGGCCGACACGCCCCTCGGACGCCAGGCCGTCGGGCACTTCGGCTTCACCGGCACCATGCTCTGGATCGACAAGGACAGCGGACGCTGGGCCGTCGTCCTCGCCAGCCGCCTCCACGGCCCCGACGACGCCAGCGTCACCGCCCTGCGCCGCAACCTGATCCAGACCCTGGTCGAAGGCGGCGGCGGCGTGGAGTGAGAGGGCAGGAAGGGACCCAAGCGACACAAGAGACTCCAGGATGGGCTCGCCGCGGATCCCCGCGCCGCTGAGGGCCCGCGGCGTCCCGAGGGCACCGGCGTCCTTGGCCTCCCTGGTGTCCCTGGGGTCCCTGGTGTCCCTGGGGTCCCTGGTGTCCCTGGTGTCCCTGGGGTCCCTTAGCCTGCCGCAGCCCGCTCTGCCGGCTTGGCGGTCTCTGGGCTGGCGCTGGCGGGCGGGGGCCGTTACCTTGAGGCCCGTGTTGTGGCAATCGTCGGCGCCGCCGGGGCGGTCTTGGCCGGGGCGGCTGCGGGTACTCTGGAGATCACCATGCGCGAGAAACATCACGAGGTCGACTTCTGCGTCGTGGGCGGCGGCATGTCGGGCCTCTGCGCCGCGGTGGCGGCGGCGCGGCGGGGCGCCCGTGTGGCGCTGATGCAGGACCGTCCGGTGCTGGGCGGCAATGCCTCCAGCGAGATCCGCATGTGGATCTGCGGCGCCCACGGCGACAACAATCGCGAAACCGGCATTGTCGAGGAGGTCCAGCTCGAGAACAACTACCGGAACCCCTCGAGCAACCCGTCGATATGGGACAGCGTCCTGTACGAGGCGGCCCGTTTTCAGCCCAATCTGACCTTGTTGCTGAACTGCTCCTGCGTGGCCGCCAGCATGGATGGCGCCCGCATCACGAGCGTCCGCGGCTGGCAGGGCACCGCCGAGACCTGGCACACGGTCCGCGCCGGGCTCTTCGCGGACTGCTCCGGCGACAGCGTCCTGGCGCCGCTGACGGGTGCCGAGTTCCGGCGCGGCCGCGAGGCCCGCGCCGAGTTTGGCGAGGACATCGCCCCCGAGCAGGCCGACGAGCGCACCATGGGCATGAGCTGCCTGTTCCAGGCCCGCGAGACCGCCTCGCCGAAGCCCTTCATACCCCCGACCTGGGCCAAGGTCTTCGCC
>JAGVUW010000385.1 GCA_019136035.1 Verrucomicrobiota bacterium
CTACGCCAGCGACCCGCTCAACCCGCTGAGCAATGTCTACCCGCCGCAGCGCCAGCACCTCGACTTCGCCAGCGCCGGCGCCGGGGTGATCATCCCCGACCAGGCCAAGTACGCGGCCACGAGCTGGACGGTCCAGGCCTGGGTGCTGCCCGAGGCCGCCGGCCATGTCATTCAGCGCCGCACCGCGGTGCAGGCCATCAACTACGACCTCGGCCTCGAGGCTGACGGCGGCGCCCTGCGCCCGTACGCCCGCCTGGTCATGGCCAACGGCCGCGAGTTCAAGGTCGGCGGGGCCGGCCTGGCTGGCCTGGCCGTGACGGCCGGCGAGTGGACCCACCTCGCCGCCACCTTCGACCAGAACACCCGCACCCTGCGCCTCTACATCGATGGCATGCCGGTCGCCGAGCGCATCGACCTCACCGGTGAGTTCGCCTGCGCCTGCGACGCCAATGGCGACCTCGACGGCGACGGCATCTTCGACGGCGCCGAGACCACCCTCGGCATGGGCTTCACCGGCGCCATCGACGAGGTCCGCATCTACAACGGCGCCCTGCCGGCGCAGCAGATCTTCCGCGACTTCCGCACCGCCGACAGCGCTGCCGGCGGCCGGGCCATCGCCTATGGCCAGGGCCTCAGCAGCGTCTATCAGGCCGACGTCGACGCGGCCCTGGTCCCGGATCACGAGCCCGGACAGCTCCTCGTCAAGCTCCAGCCGGCCACCAGCGCCCAGCAGCGCGCCGCCCTGCACGCCGCCCTCGGCGGCACCGTCCTGTCGCGCACCGCGGCTCTGGGTATCGACCTCGTCGCGGTCCCGGCCGGCATGGCCCTGCGTGATGCCCTGCGCGCCTACCGCGAGCGTGCCGACGTGGTCTACGCCGAGCCGAACTACCAGCTCCGCGCCGTGGCCATGCCGAACGACCCGCTCTTCGGCCAGCTCTGGGGCCTGCACAACACCGGCCAGACCGGCGGCGCTGCCGATGCCGACATCGACGCCCCCGAGGCCTGGGACCGCTCCACCGGCAGCCGCGGCGTGGTCGTCGCGGTCATCGACACCGGCGTCGACTACACCCACCCGGACCTCGCCGCCAACATGTGGACGAACCCCGGCGAGATCCCCGGTAACGGCATCGACGACGACGGCAATGGCTACATCGACGACGTCTACGGCTACGACTTCGCCAATGACGACGGCGATCCCATCGACGACGACGGCCATGGCACCCACTGCGCCGGCACCATCGGCGCGGTCGGCAACAACGGCATCGGCGTCGCCGGTGTCAACTGGAATGTCCGCATCATGGCGCTGAAGTTCCTCGACGCCAGCGGCGGCGGCACCACCGCCGGCGCCATCGCGGCCATCGACTACGCCATCCGCATGGGCGCCACCCTGACCAGCAACAGCTGGGCCGGCTACGGCTACTCGCAGGCCCTCTATGACGCCGTCAGCCGCACCCGCAGCGCCGGCCAGCTCTTCGTCGCCGCCGCCAGCAACGAGGCCAACAACAACGACGGCGCCTTCTCGGCCTACCCGGCTTCGTTCGACCACGACAACATCGTCGCCGTGGCCGCTACCGACGCCACCGACACCCTGGCCTGGTTCAGCAACTACGGCGCCACCTCGGTCGACCTGGCCGCGCCCGGTGAGGACATCCTCAGCACCGCCCCCGGCGGCGGCTACCAGACGATGTCCGGCACCTCGATGGCCTGCCCGCACGTCGCCGGCGTCGCCGCACTCCTCTACGCGCGCTCGCCGCGAGCCTCGTTCGCCGACATCAAGGCCGGCCTCCTCGATGGCACCGACAGCATCCCGGCGCTGGATGGCGTCGTCCTCACCGGCGGCCGCCTCAATGCCCGGGCCGCCATGGACCTCGCCAGCGCCCGCGTCATGGTCGCCTGCTTCCGCGCCGACGACCGCATGGACGACCGCCGCTTCGTGCTCGACCTCACCGAGCGTGAGGACGTCTTCACCCTCACCGACGCCGCCGGCGCCGAGACCACCGCCCGCTTCGCGGCCACCTGGGCCGCGGGCAGCGGCGTCAGCGTCCACGCCCCCGCCGCCGCCGAGGCGCAATTCCTCAGCCTGCCCGGCGACAGCGACCGCGACGGCATGCCGGAGTGGTTCGAGGCCGCCCTGAACTTCAACCCGGCCCTGCCGGACGCCGATCTCGACCTCGACGGCGACCTCCTCACCAACCACTCCGAGTACCTCGCCGGCACGCACCCGTTCCTCGGCGTCACCGACGGCGTCACCCCCGACCAGCTCCTGGACAGCGACGGCGACGGCCGCAGCAACCTCCAGGAACAGCTCGCCGGCACCCACCCCGGCGTGCCCACCGTCGGCGGTGCCGATGTCAGCGACCTCGATGACGACGGCCGTACCGACGCCGTCGAAGTCACCGCCGGCAGTGCCCCGGACAACGCCCTGTCGCCGTGGGTGTCGCGCGCCCTGCGCCTCGCCCAGGCCGGCGACCGCCTCGTCCTGCCCAACCAGCCGCGCTTTGCCCTGGGCGGCTCCTGGACGGTCGACGCTTGGGTCAAGATCGACGCTGCCGACAGCGATGGCGGCATCATCGTCAGCCGCCGCATCGACGCCGATCTGAATGGCACCTTCGAGACCGTCAACTACGAACTCGGCGTCGCCCAGATCGGCGGGGCCCTGCGGCCGTACGCACGCTTCGTCAGCGCCAAGGACGCGGCCGGCAACGGCGGCGTCGCCCTGCAGGTCCCGACCGCCGCCAACGCGGCGGCGGTGGCGGTGATCGAGACCGGCGTCTGGACCCACATCGCCGCCGTCTACGGCGCCGAGGCCAAGACCCTCTCGATCGTCGTCAACAACGGCTTCCCGACCTCGATACCGGTCGGGAGCGTCCGCCCCGGCGCCGATGCCGTCGGCGTCAGCGAGGTGGTCGTCGGTGACGGCTTCCTCGGCGACATCGACGCGGTCTGCGTCTGGAATGTCGCCCGCACCGACTTCAGCGGCAACGACACCATCACCGTCGCCGACCGCCCGGCCGTCAGCCCGGTGGAGCCGAGCCTGGTGGGTGCCGCCGTCTCCGGCGCCGCGCGCCTGACGCGCCATGCCGACCTGGCCCTCCTCGGCGACACCGAGAGCACCGACGCGGCGATCCCGAACAACAGCCCGTTCCGCGTCACGGCCCGCCCGAGCGACCCGGTGGTGACCCCGGCCGCGCTCCCGATGGGCCTCGTCGCCAGCTACATCTTCGACGATAACGGCGCCACCGCCCAGGACTTCGCCGTCAACCGCGACGACTGGAAGACCGAGTGGTTCAACGCCGCCGTCCTCGAGAGCACCACCGACACGGCCGAGATCGTCGAGGCGCCGACCTCGCCGGTCCAGCCCAGCGAGACCGACTCCGACGGCGATGGCATGCCCGACT
>JAGVUW010000406.1 GCA_019136035.1 Verrucomicrobiota bacterium
ATCGCAATGAACTTCTGGGGCTTCGACACGGCTCAGGGCAAGGGCTTCTACGGCGGCCGGGTGGCGGGCTCGCTCGGCCAGTGCGATGACGCCGTCGCGGTCGGCGGGAGGATCTACTTCTCGATCTACGGCGGCGGGCAGCTCACCGAGTACGACCCGGAGCGCCAGACCGGCTTCCCGCGCAACCCGCGCATGGTCGCGCAGAACCCCCAGGGCCAGCACGGCGCCGGCATCGCCACCGACGGCCGCGTCGTCTGGGTCGCCTTCAAGCCGAAGTATGGCACCCTCGACGGCGCCATGATACGCTACGACACCGCCACCGGCGAGGCGTCGAGCCGCAACGGGGCGGTCCCGGGTCAGACCATCCTCAGCCCCATGGTGGACATGGGCAGCGGGAATCTCGTGGCGGGAACCACCTTCCTCTCCGACTGCGCGACGGCCACGCCCGTGCACGACCGCACCGCCGCCGTGGTACTGGACGGGCGCACGATGGACGTCCTGCTGCGAGTCGACGGCCCCACCGGCGTCGACGCCCTGCGCACCCTCGGCCCGCTCGACGCCGAGCGCTGGCTGATGCAGGGCGGCCGGCAGCGCTTCGTCTTCGACACCCGCCGGGCGACCCTGACGCCGTGCGAGGGCTTCCACGGCATCCCGGCCGATGCCGCGGTCGTCTACGCCGGGCGGCCGGGGCGCTTCGTCATCGGCGATGGCGCGACCCTCCGGCTCTGGGATGCCTCGACCGACACCGCCGAGGCCCTGGCGACCCTGACCAAAGGCCTGGGGAGGCGCTGGTGGGTCCATGGCCTCGACCTGACCTTCGACTGCGGCCGCTACGCCATCCTCTGGCGCGACGCCCTGGCGCGGGGCTAGACAGCCGCCGCTGCCGACCGGGCACCGGCGCGGATCAGGTAGGTCCACGGCGCCGTCCGTGGACCTCGCGAGCGTCGGGCCGCGGCGCCCCGGCCGGAGCCGAACGGGAGTTCGGCGGTCCCGGGGAAGGTTCAGCGGCTGGGGACAGCCGCCGCCACGGCCGGGACGGCCATGCCACTCTGAAGGCCGCGGCGGCAACGGCGCCGCCGGGGCCTCACACGAGGCGCCAGCCGAGGAGTGACAGAGCATTGAAAGCGCCGTGGGCGAGGACGGGCGCCCAGAGCCCGCCGGGGGGCCGGCGGAGGCGTTGCAGGATGAGCGCCAGCACGAGCAGCGCGGGCGCCTGGACGAGGCTGCCGTGCACGGCCGCGAAGGCGGCCGCCGACCACACCCCGGCGTAGCGCCGGCCGGCCTGCGCTA
This sequence comes from Verrucomicrobiota bacterium, assembly GCA_019136035.1. Lineage (GTDB taxonomy): Bacteria > Verrucomicrobiota > Lentisphaeria > Oligosphaerales > JAFGRS01 > JAGVUW01. Next base: position 1,291 of record JAGVUW010000406.1, read on the forward strand.
TGGCGTCGGTGAGGACCCGCCGGAAGAGCACCTCCTCGGCCAACGGCACCCAGAGCACGACGACGAGCGCCGCGGCCGCCCGGGCCGCGGGCGAGTCGAGGGCCGTGAGCAGGGCGACGGCGCCCTGCGGGTCGGCGTTCAGCCCGAGCCAGAGGGCGGCGCGGACGCTCGCAGCCTGCACGAGGGCGACGGCGGCGAAGGCGACGACCGTGCCGCCGAGGGCCTGGCCGATAGCGCGGCGCGAGAGCGCCCCGAAGCCGCACCGCGCCAGCCAGCGCCGCGGTGGTGCCCCACGGAGAAGCGCGCCGGCGGTGCCGGCGAGCGCAGCCATGTGCAGAGGCACGAGCGCAAGCGCCAGGCGCCACCCGGGGCTGTCCGGCAGGCGGCCGTGGAGGAAGCCCTGCAGGACGACGCCGACCGCGACGCCGATCACGCCGCCGGCGAGGGCCCGTCCGGCCGGATCGGCGGACGGCCGCGTCGACGCGGCCGAGATCGGCGCGGAAGGCGGCGGCGGGTTAGCAAGATCGTCGGCCATGCTATAGTATAGGGTCGTGCCAGGGGGCTGCCTATCAACGGCCGGCTCCCGGGGGTGTTCAGCGGCAGGACCGAGGGGGTCCGGGAAGGCCTGGATCCGCGGATCCGTACCATCAGGATGGAGCAGCGTCCATGAACAAGAAGACCATTCGTGATGTCAGTCTGCAGGGCAAGCGCGTCCTCGTGCGGGTGGACTTCAATGTCCCTATCGAGAATGGCGTCATCAGCGACGACACGCGTGTCCAGGCCTCGCTGCCGACCCTGAAGTACTGCCTCGAGCAGGGCGCCGCGCTGGTGCTGATGAGCCACCTGGGCCGCCCGAAGGGCAAGGGCTACGAGGCCGAGTTCAGCCTCAAGCCGGTCGCCGATCACCTGGCCAAGGTCCTGGGCCGTCCGGTGCTGTTCGCGGCCGACTGCCTGAAGGCCGACGAGCAGGTGGCGGCGCTGCGCCCCGGGCAGGTGCTGATGCTGGAGAACACCCGCTTCTACAAGGAAGAGGAGGCCAGTGTCAAGCCGGCCGAGGGCATGAGCGACGAGGAGTACAAGCAGAAGAAGGCCGCCATGAAGGAGAAGCAGAAGGCGATGGCGCAGAAGCTCGCCGGCTACGGCGATGTCTACGTCAACGACGCCTTCGGCTCGGCGCACCGCGCGCACGCCTCCACGGCGGTGGTGTGCAAGTACATGAAGGCGAACCTGGCCGGCCTGCTCATGGAGAAGGAGATCGACTACCTCGGCAGCGCCGTGGAAGAGCCGAAGCGCCCGTTCGTGGCCGTCATCGGCGGCGCCAAGGTCTCGGGCAAGCTCGAGGTGCTGCAGAACCTGATGAAGAAGGTCGACACCATCCTCATCGGCGGCGGCATGGCCTACACCTTCCTGAAGGCGCAGGGCCACGAGATCGGCAAGTCGCTGGTCGAGGCCGACCTGGTCTCGACGGCTGGGGCGACCCTCGAGGCGGCGGCGAAGGCCGGCGTGAAGATCGTGCTGCCGGTGGACAACGTCATTGCCGACGCCTTCGACGCCAAGGCCAACACCAAGGTGGTGGGCCAGGACGTCCCGGCCGGCTGGATGGCCCTCGACGTCGGCCCGAAGACGGTGGCGCTGTACGCCGCTGAGATCGCGAAAGCGCGGACGGTGGTGTGGAACGGCCCGATGGGCTGCTTTGAGATGGAGCCCTTTGCGGCCGGCACCATGGGTGTGTGCAAGGCGATTGCGGCGAGCCAGGCCGTGAGCATCATCGGCGGCGGCGACAGCGTCGCCGCGGTCAACCAGAGCGGCCTGGCCGACAAGATGACGCATATCTCCACCGGCGGCGGCGCCTCTCTCGAGTTCCTCGAGGGCAAGGCCCTGCCCGGGGTGGTGGCACTCGACGACAAGTGATCTGCCGATGAGCTGGGCGGCGGCGCCGACGCGCACCGCCGCCCCAATGCGTGGCTGAAGCAGCGCCGGCCACGGCGGCACCGGCACCCCCGGGCCGCCGCGGGTTTGCGGCGCCAACAGTGGAGATGGTCGATGGCACGGAAGACGCTGATTGCGGGCAACTGGAAGATGAACAAGACGGCGGCCGAAG
>JAGVUW010000241.1 GCA_019136035.1 Verrucomicrobiota bacterium
GCAGGACGCGCGGCGGGCTCACGGCAACGGCCGGGGCGGCCGCGGCGTCACGAATACCGGCGGCCGCACATAGACCGGCTCGGTCGAGGCCTCCATGGCGGCCCTATCCGCCGGCCAGGTCCAGCCAGCGACCTCGAGGAGATGCCGGGCGTCGATGCCATCGCGGGTCGCCGTGCGCTCGCGCAGCGGCGCCGGCAGGAGGCCCAGCACCGGCTCGGCCTGCGCCGTGACGTAGCGGTCGCAGCCCAGGGCCGCGCTCAGGAGGCCCTCGGCACCCTCCGCCACCGGCTCGCCGAGGGGCTTCAGGAAGCCGTCGGACCACTGAAAACGACTCAGGATGACCTGGTCACATCGGCCGTCATGCAGAACTCCGATCGTCAGCGGCGACGCGGGCAGGTCCTCCAGACTCAACGCCAGCGCCAGACTCGACGGCAGGCCGCGGTAGGCCGCACCGCTGGCCATGGCGATGCCCTTGACCACAGCGATGCCGGTGCGCACCCCCGAGAAGCTCCCCGGCCCCAGGCCGAGACTCCAGCGCCGCACCGCGCCCGGTGTCGTGCCGGCCTCGGCGAAGGCGGCCTCGAGCCAGGGCAGGAGCTCGCGGTCGTGAGCCCGGCCCTGCCGCGCCAGGGTGCCAGCAAAGGCGAGTCGCGGGCCGTCGGCAATCGCCAGGGCGACCCCCTGCGAGGTATCCAGGGCAGCGTGGATCATGACTCCTCCGAGATCTCGGCAAGGCCTTCCACGGGGGCCTGGCGGAGGTCCTCGCGGACGGCGTCGGCCAAGCGCGCCGTGAGGCGCAGCCGGCGCGCGCCGTCGGCGGCGTGCTCGAGATGGATGGCCAAGGCTTCGCGGCGGCTGCCCGGATGCCCCAGGAGCTCAGGGATGCGCTCGGGCCATTCGACCAGGGTCACGCCATCGGCGGCGAAGAGGTACTCGTCAATCCCGAAGGCCAGCGCCGCGGCGGCGTCGGCGATCCGGTAGAGGTCCAGATGGAAGAGGAAGGTGCCGTCAGCGCAGGGGTACTCCTGCACCACCGTGAAGGTTGGACTGGTCACCGCTGTCTGGATGCCGAGGCCGCGGGCGATGCCGCGACTCAGGACTGTCTTGCCGGCCCCGAGGTCGCCGTAGAGGGCCACGACCTGGCCGGGCCGCAGTCGACGGCCCAGGAGGCGCCCCAGAGCCAGGGTGGATTCCTCCGCTGCACTCAGGAGGGTCAGCACCGCGCTCACGTGGGGCCTCCATGACTGCCGTCGAAGTGGTCGTAGCCGCCGGCGCCGAGGGGGCGGCCGGAGAGGTCCACGACCTCGGGGCTGCCGGCCAGGAAGGCCCCGACCCGGGTCAGCGCCGTGGCGAAGGGCCAGGCAGCGCGCAGGGCCTCGCCTTCGCCAGCCGGCACGGCCAGGATCAACTCGTAGTCCTCGCCGGCGCTTAGGGCCGCGGCGAGGGTCGTCTCGGGGCGCCGACGCGGTACGGCCATGGGGTCGAGACGCAGGGCCAGGCCCGAGGACCGGCACAGCCGCGTCGCGTCCAGGAGCAGCCCGTCGCTGACGTCCATCATGGCGTGGACCCTGCCGCTGCGGCCCAGCCAGAGGCCCTCGGCGCAGCGCGGCTGGAAGGTGAGGTGGTGGCCGGTCTCGAAGGAATCGCCGAAGTTGCCGGTCACCCAGAACTCATCACCGGGGCGGGCTCCGGCGCGTCCGAGGGCCTGTCCGGCGCCGACCTCGCCGAGGATGGTCAGCGAGGCGACGGTATCGTGGGGCGTCACCGCCAGATCGCCGCCGATCATGGCCACGCCGTGCTCCGCGGCGAGGTCCTGGATGCCCTGGTAGAAGCGCCGCATCCAGTCGTCGTCGCAGTCGGGACCGAAGGCCCCGGCGACCAGGCAGGCGGTCGGCACGCCGCCCATCGCGGCGATGTCGCTGAGGTTGCGCGCCAGGAGCTTCCGGCCGGCCAGCTCGGGCGGCGTCGGCGCGGGGCCGTGCTGGAGGTAGTGGCGGTCGCCGACCACCTGGTCGACGGCAAGCAGCAGCCAGCGGCCGCCGCCGAGGTCGATGGCGGCGCAGTCGTCACCCGGCGCAATGACCACCCCCGGCGGCGGCGGCGGCAGGCCGGCGAAGAGCCGGGCCAGAAAGGCGTCCTCAGTCATCGGCGACGGCTTCCTCCAGGCGGTCGAGCTCACGACGGGCGGCCGCGACGGCCAGGACCCGATGGAAGAAACACGGGGCATGGCCGAACTCGCAGTCGCCCTCGGGGGTGCTGCCGCCGCAGGGGCCGTACACCAGGCGCTTGGGACAGCCGCGGCGATCCAGGAAGAAACAGGCGCGCAGACGCGACGACGACACCGCATCGCCGCCGCGGCAGACGGCACGGTACAGCGTCGACAGCCACTCCGGTGACGGCTTCTGCAATACCCACGGCAACACCCGCGACCGCAGGCGGTCGGCAAGATGAGGCGCCGCGAAGTCCATGGAGCCCGGCCGCGGCGTCACCGCACCGTAGGACGACGCCCCCTCGGTCATCAGGCCATGGAAGGCGTAGTAGGCCCCGGAAACCGGCTCGAAGGACAGATCGCCGTGGTAATCGCGCCAGGCCGCCAGCCAGGCGTCGTAGGTCGTGATCGTCTGCAGGTACTCCTGAATGCGCCCGACGACCATGTCCAGCGTGCCCTGGTCGCGCACGCCGGCAATCTGCACACCGCTGTAGCCCAGGAGACGGCAGCCGGCCGCCTGCAGGCCCAGGCGCGGCAACTGCGCCGCCAGAGACTGCGTGGCGCTGATGTCCGACTCGCGCTGCAGCAGGGCGGTGAACTCCAGGGGCACATGCACCCCCGGGAAGACCGTCCGGTCCAGCCTGCGGATGTCGTCGAGGGAGAGGAGCAGGAGCCGCGCGATGACATTCGGGTGCATCTCGCGCCTGGCCAGGAACCACTGCAGTTCCTGGAGCTTCTTCATATCCCAGCCGGCGTGGGTGACGATGAAGTCCGCCCCGCTGGCGAGCTTGCGGACCATCTTGAAGTACTGCAGGTAGGTATCGTCGAGGGTGTACTTGAAGGGGTTCACCACGGCCCCGGTCAGGAAGCCGCCGGCCTGCCGGGCCAGCCGCAGGATGTCGAGGCTCTCCAGGTAGCCGGCCTCGTAGGGCAGCGGCCGCCCCGAGCCGTGCCGCGACGGGTGCCGGTCGGAGCGGTCCCCGGTCATCACCAGGAGGTTGTGGATGCCCTTGCCACGCGCGGCGGCCAGGGTGGCGCGGACGCGCTGGGTGTCGGAGCCCTTGCCCGACAGCGCCATGAGCACCGGCTTGCCCGCGGCCTTCATGAGGACCTCGGCAGTGCTGACCGGGTCATGGCAGTCCTCGCCGCGCAGGCGGTCGGTGACGGCCAGGGCCGCG
>JAGVUW010000799.1 GCA_019136035.1 Verrucomicrobiota bacterium
GAACGACCGCGTTCTGCGGCAGACCTACCTGGTCGGCAACAACATGCCGGTCTCGGTCTACGGCATCCTCATCCTGGTCGTGCTCGGCATCAATCCCCTGCTGCGCCGCTGGCGTTTCACCGGCCGCGAGCTGGCCGTCGTCATGGCGCTGACCCTGGCCTCGTGCTGTCTGCCGGGGTCGGGGCTGCTGCGGACCTTCGCCTCCGCGCTGGTGCTTCCCTACCACTACGAGAAGCTGGAGCCATCCTGGCGCGAAGAGCAGATCCTCTCCAACATCCCGGAGCGCATGGTCCCGGACATTGCGTCGGACGAAGACACGGTCCTGGGCGGCTTCGTGCAGGGCCTGGGTACGCCCGGCAACCACATCCGTCTGCGGGCGGTGCCGTGGTCAGCCTGGGTGCGTCCGGTGCTGTTCTGGATGCCGATGGTGCTGTCGCTCTGGGTGGCAATGATCGCGCTGGCGGTCGTCCTGCATCGCCAGTGGAGCGGTCACGAGCATCTTCCCTACCCGATCGCCGCGTTTGCCGACTCCCTGCTGCCGTCGGAGGCCGACGGGCGCGTCGGGCTCTTCCAGCAACGCCTCTTCTGGGCCGGCGCCCTGGGCGTCCTGCTCATCCACACCAACAACTACCTCTGCACCTGGTTCCCCGACGTCTTCATACCGATCTCGCTGCGCTTCAGCTTCTCGCCTCTGGCGCGGTTCTTCCCGGCCTTGGTGCGCGGCGGAGGGTGGAGCCTGTTCACGCCGACGCTGTTCTTCTCGGTGGTCGGCATCTGCTTCCTGATTCCGACCGACCTGTCGTTCACCTTCGGCATCGGGCCCTGGCTCTGGGCGCTGGTGGTGGGCCTCTTCGCCGCCTACGGCCTGAATCTGAACAACGTCGTCGAGGGCAGTTGCTGGTACACCGGGCTGAAGCCGCGCATGTTCATCCTGTTCGGCGCCAATGTCGGGCTGTTCCTGGCGCTGCTGTACACGGGTCGGCACTTCTATGGCCAGGTGGCGGCGCGGGCCTGCGGGCTGTCGCGCCGGGGTGCCGTCGACGGCCTCTCGGTGTGGGGCTGCCGCGTCTTCCTGGCGGCGATGGCGGCCTTCACGGCCCTGGTGACGGCCGCGGGTGTCGACTGGCAGCTCGCCGTGATGTACTCGGGCGTGCTGGTGGTGTTCTACGTGGTCATGAGCCGCATCGTCTCCGAGGCCGGGCTCTTCCACGTGCAGAGCAACATCTTCCCCTGCTGCATCCTCTGGGGCTTCATGGGCGCTCCGAGCCTGGGACCGCGGACGCTCCTGCTGCTGCAGGTCATCAGCATGATCCTGATCATCGATCCGCGCGAGTCGCTGCTGCCCTTCATGTCGAACTCGCTGCAGCTCCTGGAGCGCCGTCGCGAGGCCCTCGGGCGGCCGGCCATCTGGTGCGGCGTGGCGGTGGTGGTGGGCCTGGCGGTGGCGTTGCCGCTGACCCTTTACATCCACTACGACCAGGGCAACGCCATCTGGGAGAGCTGGGCGGACCGTGACGTCCCGACGATGCAGTACCAGAACGCGATTGCGGTGCAGCGCAAGCTGGCGGCCCAGGACATGCTGGCGTCGAGTCTGGCAGTCAGCGGCTGGGGCCGCTTCCGGCAGTTGGCGCCGAATGCGGCCTGCGTCTGGGGCTTCGCCGGCGGCATGGCGATGGTCCTGGCCTTCAGCGCGGCACGCCTGCGCTTCCGGCACTGGCCCCTGCATCCCCTGCTCTTCGTCACCTGGTGCACCACCCACATCAACGCCTTCGCGGGGTCATTCCTGCTCGGCTCGCTGATCAAGTGGGCGGTGCTGAAGTACGGCGGCAACCGCACCTACGACCGCCTGCGGCCGCTGATGGTCGGCCTCATCGCCGGCGAGATCCTCGGAGCCCTGCTCCCGAGTCTGGTGGGGGCGCTCTACTACCTGGTCACCGGCGAGCGCCCGAAGGCGTTCCACGTCATGCTGAGCTGAGGGGCTAAGGGAAAGGGGAGGAGTCCGACGAGTCTGACCAGTCCGACCAGTCTACTTGTCTGACCGGCCCGCCTGGTGCTTCCAGGGCCGCCTCCGGGCCGACCGCAGCCGCAGGGGTCCGGTTGCAGCGCGGTCAGAACGGCGCGCCGAGGATCTTGCCTTCCCAGCTCGCCGGTTGGTTCCAGGGCAGGGTCTCTCGGCTGGACGACTCCGTCGCGGAGCCCGCCGTCGCGCAGCCGCTGAGAAGCGTGCCGAGCAACACAGCGGCGGCGGCAACAAGCCAGGCGAGGCCATGGGGGCGAGCGATGCTCATCGCGGCCATCTCCCGGATCAGAAGACCCCGAAGGCCTTGAGTTCGATCAACTGGAAGACGAGCACGGCCACCAGCGCAACGGCCGCGACAACCATGGCGATCGGGAAGAGCTTGCCCATCTGCGGTCCTTCCAGCCTCAAGCCCGGCGGCGAGGCTCAATCCTGTTCCTTGGGCAGAATCACGCGATCGCCGACCTTGACCGCGTCGATGTTGGCCTCGGGGAGGATCTCCGCCACGGAGACCTTGCCGAAGACCTTCGAGACCTGCAGCCGGGCCACCAGGCGATCCTCGCGGGACACGAGCATGTGCAGGTTTTCGGGGACGCGGTTGACGCGACCGAGGTTCACCACCACGAAGTTCCACTCGTTGTTGACGTCGACGATCTCGCCGGCGAGGTTGGGGTCGACCGCGCCGCCTTCGCCGTCAAAGCCGGTGGCCTTCTGCAGCCGTGCCACCTGCGCCTGGGCCTTGGTCAGGTCGCGCTTGACGTCCTTCAGCTCGGCCGAGGTCTCTTCGACCTCCTCGACGAGTTGGGCGATGCGCTGCTTCTGTTCGGCGACCTCTTTCCGGGCCTGCTCGTAGAGGGCGAGCTGCTCGTTGATGTCGGCGAAGTCGTTCTGCAGCGAGGTCAGCACGCCGCTGTACTCGCGTTCGTCCTTGATCTTCTCGGGATCGGCCTGCCAGGTGAACTTGGTGACGCCCTGGATGGCGCTGGCGATCGCCTCAGCGTAGTCGTTGCAGCGCGTCACAAGGCCCTTGACATTGCCGCCGAACTCGTCGAGGGGCGCGGCATACGGGAACGGCCCCTTGACCGGCTTGCCCTCGGCGTCCTGGGTCTCTTCGCGACGGCTGAAGGCGCCGGCGTCGAGGGGGTGATTGATGGTCTCGGCGGCCTTGACGAGGGCATCGATCATGGCCTTGTCGCGGGCGGAGACCGCCTCGACATGGCCCTGCACTGCGGTGACGGCCTCGGTGAACGGCGTCTCGCTGGAGAGATCGCGGAGCTGCGCCGGGTCGACGTCCATCTCCAACTGCGCCGCGGCCTTGACGAAGGCCTCGGCGAGGCCGTCGCGGCGCTGGTTCAGGGCGCCGGCCAGGGTCACAGCCTGGTTCAGGGTGCCCTCGTAGGTCGAGGGGTCGCTGACGTAGGTCTTCCAGCTCAGCGAGCCATCCTCAGGCACCCCCGACTGCTTGTCGGCGCGCGTGAACGACGTCCTGGCCTGGAGGCCGGAGTTGCTGTTCTGGTCGACCCTGGCGACCATACGCGCCACGGCGTCGGCGAGCCGGCCGGCGCGCTCCTCGTAGAGGCCGCGCTTCTGCGAGATCATGAAACTCAGGACAGCCGCCACCACCGCCAGAACCGCGGCGACGATACCGGAGATCGTACCCAGCTTTCCCATGGATCACTCCCGCGCTCTTGAACGGCCGGCTTGAAGGCCCCGTGTTTTCGGACATCACAGACCGCCACCGTGGCGACGGCCACCTCTGCGGCTCTCCTGCCGTCGGGGCGGAGGCCCGCCAACTGCGGCCCCCGAGGGGGCCGCGGCACCAGGCCCCTCGGACCCGCTGCACCCGACTTTGGGACCAATATTGCCGCGGCCGTCAGACTTTGCAAGCAGAAAACCGCATCGCCGATGGCGCTTTCCTTTTACGGTTCCCGCCGGCGGGCCGCGGCGGGCTCCAGCCGCGCGGCCCGACCCTGCCGTCAGCGCCAGGCCTGTCGCCCAGGCCTGCGCCGCGCCGTTCACGGCGACGCATCCCCCGCGGCGGCGGCCGGGAGCGGTGGCGGGCCGAGGTCGGCGCGGGTCCCGGCCGGCACCGCGACGACCTGGCCATCGCGCACGATCAGGGTGCGATCGGCGCGCTGCGCCAGGTCGAGGTCGTGAGTCACCATGACGATCGTCTTGCCGCCCTTGCGGTTCAGCTCCTCGAGCAGAGCCATGATCTCGCGGCCGGCAGTGACATCGAGGTTGCCGGTGGGCTCGTCGGCCAGGATGATGCCCGGGTCATTCATCAGGGCGCGCGCCAGGGCGACGCGCTGCTGCTCGCCGCCGGAGAGCTCCTGCGGGCGGTGCTGCAGGCGGTGCCCGAGGCCGAAGCGCTCCAGGAGCTCGCCGGCCTGTTGGCGGGCGCGGGTGCGGTTCCAGCCCCAGTGCAGTGCCGGCAGCATGACATTCTCGTGGGCATTCAGCTCCGGGAAGAGCAGGTAGCGCTGGAAGACATGGCCGAGGTGGCGCAGCCGCAGTGCGGTGCGCTGGGCCTCGGAGAGATGCCGGTAGGACTGCCCGAGGCAGATCACATCGCCGGCGCTGGGTCGGTCCAGGCCGCCGAGGAGGTGCAGCAGGGTCGTCTTGCCGCAGCCGCTGCGACCGACCAGGGCCAGCCACTCGCCGCGGTCGACCCGGAAGGAGATGCCGCGCAGGACGTCGATGCGGTGGCGTTCGAGGCGGAAGTGCCGGTGCAGGTCCTGCACCTCGAACACGGCCTGGCCGCCGGCGGCCGCCGGCGTGGAGCTTGCGCACGCGACCGCCATCAGTTCTCCTCCTGCAGGGCCTGCGCCGGCGACATGGCCGAGGCGTACAGAGCCGGTATCAGCGAGGCCATGACGCAGATCAGGAGCGAGGTGACCGTGATCAGGACCACATCGCCGGCCATGGGCTTGCCGGGTATCTGGGTGAGGTGGTAGAGCTCGGGGGGGAAGACATCCACGCCCATGGCGCGGCTCAGGACCCCGGCGATGGCATTGCGGTAGTGGATCACCAGCAGGCCAAGGCCGACGCCGAGCAGGGTCCCGACCAGGCCGATGATGCCGCCGACCATCAGGAAAATGCGCGCCACCAGCGCCCGGCTCATCCCCATCGCCTTGAGAATGCCGACCTCGCGGGTCTTCTGCACCGCCACCGTGATCAGCGTGCCGGCGATCCCGAAGGCGGCCACGACGACAATGAAGGTCAGCAGGAACACCATCAGGGTCTTTTCCACGCGCAACGCCCCGAAGAGGAGCTGGTTGACCTCCTGCCAACTGCGCACGGTGCAGTCGCGCAGCTCGTCGTGCAGGGCCGCGAGGAGGGCTTCCATGCGGAAGGGATCGCGGACGCGCCCGTGTACGCTGGTGGCGGTGCCCCAGTCATAGCCGAAGAGCTCGGCGGCCTGGTCCAGATGCAGGTAGATCAGGCCGCTGTCGAAGTCGTAGACGCCCATAGTGAAGATGCCGGCGACGCGCACCGACTCGGGGACGTAGACCTCGTCGGGCTCGGTGACGCGGATGGCGCCGTCCTCCTGCCAGGAGATGTTGCCGGTGAGGCGCTGGGGCGCGTGGATGAGGAGGTCGTCGCCGATCTTCAGGCCGAGTTCGCGGGCCATCATGGAGCCGATCAGCGCCTCGCCCTCGCGGATCTCGAAGCGGCCCTCGAAACGCCCGTTGCTGCCGATGTTGCTGACGCGGGCCTCGAGGTCCGGCTGGATGCCCTTGACGGCGCGCACGCTGGAGCCGTCGCGGACCTGGATGAGGACGGGGCCCTCGATGACCGGCGCCGCCAGCACGCCATGCGCGGCGAGTGTCCTGACCACCTCGTCGGGATCGACCAGGCTTGACTGACCCGGCCCGGGACTGACCACCAGGTGCGACTGCACGCTGAGGATGCCCTTGCGGATATCCTCGTCAAAGCCGCTCATCACCGAGGTGACGATGATCAGGATGGCGACGCCCAGGGCCGGACCGATCAGGCTCAGCAGGGTGATGACGGAGACAAAGGTGCGCTTCGGGCGCATGTAGCGCAGAGCCAACAGGACGTCCGCCGGTAGCTGCATGAGGATCTCCGCCGAGCCGCCACAACCCCTGGGACGGCGACAGCCGAGACTATAGGGTAACGAGCCGCCGCGCTCAAGTCGCCCCGGCGGCGACGGCCCGGGGGCCACAAACGGCGCCGTGGGCCGGCCCGCCCGCCATCGGGAACGCCCCTCCGTTAATTAAGGTATGGCACAGGCTCTCTCCGTAACCCAGGATCCCGGGGTTGGGGGACACGGCCTCGGTCGTCAGGCGTTCAGCGTTGGGCGTTCGCTCTCCGGGCCTCGGGCCTCGGGCCTCGGCCGGGTTGGGCGGCCTGGGCCGGGCGTGGTATGTTAGCCGGCATCTGGCGCCTGGGAAGCGCCGCGGCGGCGTGAGTGGCTCAACCGAGGAACGCAGCAGCGTGATTCTGGTCTCGTTCGGTCTCTGGTTCGTCGTGGTTTTCGGCATCCGCATCGCAGTCTGGGGCAACCCCCTGTACCAGATGGTCGCGGAGGCTGAGGTGTCGTTGCTGTCCGGCGTCGAGGCGCTGGTTCTGGGGCACAAGCCGGAGGGCACGCCGGCCGAGCTGCAGTTCGTGCGCAGCTTCACCCGCCGGGTGCTGACGCAGATGGGCCTGCTCTGCCTGGAGGTGGTGGTCTTCGCGCACCTGTGGTGGGTGCGTGTCCTGCCCCTGCTCTGCCTGGCGGTACTGGCGAAGGACCTCGCCGGGGTGGGGGCCGGCCTGCTGGTGGCGCGTCGCGACCGCGACCGCGGCGTCCTGGCGGTGGTCCGCAAGGCGCCGCTGTGGCTGCTCCTGGCCGAACGTGTCAGCGCCATCCTGTCGGCCGGTGCGGCCCTGGTGCTGTTCCTGACGATCAACGGCCTGCGGCCTTGGTGAGAGGAGCCTCCTTCCGGATACGCCATGACCCACGAGGCACAAAGCAGCACGGCCGGCCCGAATGTCTTCCTGGTGACCGGCAACGACCCGGCCCTGGTGGCCGCCGAGACGGCCCGGATCATCCGCGAAGTGGCCGGCAGCGACCCGGACCCGTTCGCCCTGGAGGTCGTGCGGGAGACGGACGACAGCGCCCCCGAGGAGATCCTGCGCCGGGTCGCCCGAGCCGTGCAGACCCTCCCCTTCCTCGGCGGCCGCAAGACGGTCTGGCTGCGCGACTTCTCGGGCTTCGCGGCCGACAGCGCCGCGGCCAAGACCAAGAGCGCCGACGCGGCGGCCCTGCGTGAGCTGGCCGAGATCATCGAGAAGGGCATCCCGAGCGACGTCGTGCTGGTCATGGATGGCCCTGGCGTCGACCCGAAGAAGCCCCTGGCCAAGGCCTGCCACGGGCGCGGCAAGGTCATCGTCTGCGAACGGCCCAGCCTGCGTCAGCGTCAGTGGCGCGAGGAGATGAACGCCGTCATCCGCCGCCGGGCGGACGAGCGCGGCGTCCACCTCGCGGGGGATGTCGTCGAGCTGCTCACCGACTGCCTTGGCACCGACACGGCCCGCGTCGAGAGCGAATTGGAGAAGCTCATCTGCTACGCCGGCGGGCCGGACCAGCCCATCACCCGCGAGGCCGTCGAGGCGCTCTGCCATGGCCAGGGCGAGGAGCTGCCCTGGGCCCTGACCAACGCCCTCGGCCAGCGCGACCTCACCGAGGCCCTGCGCGTCATCGGCGTGCTCCTGCAGCAGAGCGGCGACGAGGGCGCCGGGGCGCGGGCCCTGCTCGGCCAGATGGCGCGCTTCTACCGCGAGCTCCTGGAGACGAAGGTCTTCATGGCCGAACGCCGCCTGCGCTCGCCGCAGGCCCTGGTGAATGCCCTGGCGGGCATGGCGGCGGACCCGGATGAGAAGGCCCGCTGCAGCGCCGCGGGCCTGAGCATCGTCAATGGCAGCCCCTACCGCGGCCGGCCGCTGGCCGAGCAGTCCAGCCTCTACTCCGGCCCCGAGCTGATCGCGGCTCTGCGCGGTCTGCGCGACGCCTTCCTGCGCTGCGTCACGGCCGGTGTGCCCGAGCGCGTCGCCCTCGAAGAGATCGTCATACGGACGACGGCCGCGGCGGCGCCGTCCAGGAGATCGTCCCGATGATGAGCACGATGGATTTCGAGACCAGCCTGGAGGTCCTGCGCATCCTGTCCGGCGCTCTGACTGTGCCGCACACCCTCGACGACGGCCTGAAGCACATCGCCCGCATGACCGGCGAGCTGATGGCGACCGAGCAGACCGTGCTGCTCCTGCGGGATGAAGACCGCCGCGAGCTGATTGTGCGCACCAGTGTCGGCATTGACGGCCCGAACATCCGTGTCGGCCATCCCCTGGTGGTCCCGGAGCGGCTCAAGCAGGTGCTCTGGCGGGTGCGCAGCCTGCACCAGATCAACTGGATCGAGGCTGGCATCCCCGACATCGGCTTCCCGATCCTGGTGGTGCCCATCTGCATCAAGGGCGAGCGCATCGGCCTGATCCTCACCGGCAAGTCGCGCGTCGGCACGCCCGGCTTCGATATCATCCACCGCAAGCTCTTCGGGCTGATCGCGCCCTTCGCGGCGCTGATGATCGAGAACAGCAAGGTCTACGACTACCTTCGCCAGACCTTTGCACAGCACTCGCAGGACCTGATCGAGGCGAACCGCCGCGACGCCGGCCGGCGTGACCAGACCGAGCAGCTCATGATCTCGTCGCTGAACAACCCGAACAAGGTCGTCCGCCTCCTGGCGGAGTCCTTCTACAAAGAACTGGCCCGGGCCGGCTTCAGCCCGGGGCACATCACCACGGCGGCGGCGCACATCCTCGAGTGCATCACCCGCAGCGAGCCGCCGGCAGCGAACCGCCGCTGACGCGGCGACCCGACGACGGAGGAGACGACCATGGCCCTCTGGGGCGGACGATTCAGCAAGGCGACCGACGCGGCCGTCGCGGCCTTCTCGGCCTCGGTGGCCTACGACCAGCGCCTCTACCCGTACGACATCCAGGGCAGCATCGCGCATGTGCGCATGCTGGCCCGGCAGGGCATCATCGCCAAGGCCGACGCCGAGGCCATCGCGGCCGAACTGCTGGCCATACGCGGCCGCATCGAGCGCGGCGAGTTCGTCTGGCGCGAGGACCGCGAGGACGTCCACATGAACATCGAGGCGGCCCTCATCGAGCGCCTCGGCGAGGTCGGCGCCCGCGTCCACACCGGCCGCAGCCGCAATGACCAGGTCGCCACCGACGAACGGCTCTACCTGCGCGCCGAGGCGGCGCGCCTCGACGGCCTCTTCGCCGGCCTCCAGCGCGGCCTGCTCGCCCAGGCCCGCGCCGCCGGCGAGGCCATCCTGCCCGGCCTGACGCACCTGCAGAATGCCCAGCCGGTCCTGGCCGCGCATCACCTCCTCGCCTATGTCGAGATGCTCGAACGCGACCGCGAGCGCCTGCGTGACTGCGCCCGCCGCCTGAACCGCTCGCCGCTCGGCGCCGGCGCCATCGCCGGCTCGACCCTGCCCCTGGACCGCGAGATGACGGCCCGTGAGCTCGGCTTCGACGAGGTCCTGCGTAACAGCATGGACGCCGTCGCCGACCGCGACTACATCGTCGAATTCCTCGCCTGCCTGAGCATCGGGGCCATGCACTGCTCGCGCCTCGCCGAGGATGTCATCCTCTGGGTCAGCCAGCGCTTCGGCTTCATCGACCTCGATGACGCCTTCTGCACCGGCTCGAGCCTCATGCCGCAGAAGAAGAACCCCGACGTCGCCGAGCTGGTCCGCGGCAAGACCGGCCGCGTCTACGGCCACCTCATGGGCATCCTGACCATCCTCAAAGGCCTGCCATTGACCTATAACCGCGACCTCCAGGAGGACAAGGAGGGGCTCTTCGATGCCATCGACACCATGGCCATGGTGCTGACCTGCCTGGCGCCGATGATGGCCACGGCCCGCATCCGCCCCGAGGTCATGGCCGCCGCCGCGGCCGACCCGGCCCTGATGGCCACCGACCTCGCCGAATGGCTGGTGCGCCAGGGCGTGCCCTTCCGCGATGCCCACCACATGGTCGGCCGCTACGTCCGCGACTGCGCCGAGCGCGGCCAGGCCCTGGACCAGGCCAGCCTCGAGCAGATGCGCGAGAGCATCCCGCTGGCGCAGCCCGAGTGCCTCGAGCTGTTCGCGGCCCGCCGCAGCGTCGCCGGGCGCGACCTGACCGGCGGCACGGCCCCGTCGCAGGTGGCCCGCCAGCTCGCCTTCTGGAGTCGCCGCCTGGCAACCACGGAGGAGCCCGCACCATGAACCCGCAGCTCACTTCGTACGAGGTCACCCCGCGCCTCCTGACCGTCGGCGAGACGGCCCAGGTCCGCATCCGCCCGCGCTTCCAGCACGCCGCCCTGCCGGCGGCCGCCCGCGTCGAGGTGGTCGTCTGCGAGCGCGACACCCGCCAGCGCCACCCGATCGAGGCCCGCCGCGACGACGCCGGCGGCCTGACCGTCTGCCTCACCCCGCAGCGCGAGCAGGAGATCGTCCTGGCCGTCACGTCCACTGTCGAGGGCCAGACCGCCCGCCGCGAGGACTTCCCGCTCTTCGCCGTGCGGCCGGACCTCATCGGCCTCCGCCCCTGGAAGGGCGATATCCACCTGCACAGCTCGCGCTCCGACGGCCGCGAGACCCCCGCCTACGTCGCCGCCGCCTGCCGGCAGATCGGCATGGATTTCATGGCCCTCACCGACCACCGCAATTACCGCGCCTCCCTCGAGGCCCAGGCCGCCTTCCAGGGCCTGGAGATGGACTTCCGCATCTACCCGGGCGAGGAGGTCCACCCACCGGATAACCCCGTGCATATGGTCAACGCCGGCGGCAGCTTCAGCGTCCAGGACCTCATGGCCGACCGCGCCGCCTACAACGCCGAGATCACGCGGCGTGCCGAGGCCCTCCCCCCCGGCCTCACGCCCGACGAGCGCCGGATGATGGCCTCGTGCCAGTGGGTCTTCGAGCAGATCCGACGCGGCGACGGCATCAGCATCCTCTGCCATCCCTACTGGATCACCGGCGATGCCCACAACATCACCGAGGACCTCCAGGATGCCCTCTACGCCGCGCGCGGCTTCGATACCCTCGAGGTGATCGGCGGCTTCTTCCGCCACCAGATGGAGTCCAACGCCCTGGCTGTGGCGCGCTGGCAGCAGTGCCGCGCCGCCGGGCAGGACATGCCGGTGGTCGGCGTCTCCGACGCGCACGGCTGCGAGCGCGGCGAGCTCTTCGGGTGGTACTACAGCATGGTCTTCGCGCCCAGCACCGACTGGGCCGACCTGCGCCAGGCGATGCGCGACAGCCGCAGCCTGGCCGTCGAGGCGGTCAGCGGCGAGTTCCCGCGCCTGGTGGGCCCCTTCCGGCTGGTCAAGCTGGGCTACTTCATGCTCCGCGAGGTCCTGCCCCTGCACGACGAGCTCTGCGTCGAGGAGGGCCGCCTGATGCGCGGTCACGCCGCCGGTGACCCCGCGGCCGCGCGCGCCCTCGCGGCCCTGCGTGGCCGGGTGGCGGCGTTGTACGACAGCCTCTGGGGCCGCGCCGACAACGGCCGCCGCGCCCCGTCCCGTCCGGCCTGAGACGCCGGCAGACGCCCTTCAAGGAGAACCGAGTCCATGCGTCAGCACCTGCGGATGGGGATGGCAGCCATGCTCACAGCACTCGCGACCGCGGCTCAGCCGGCCGCGGTGGTACCGGTTGACGCGGAGATCAGCGTGGGCGAGGTCCTGCGCCTGGTCGACACGGCTCAGCCGGCCCTGGCCGGCGTCGGCGAGGCCATCCAGGCCGGCCGGCAGGACGACGCCGTCGCACGCCTCGCCGAGCACTTCGCCCGGCGCACCACCCCCGTCGTGCCGCCGGCCGTCTTCCCGGGCGTCGGCGAGGGCAACTCGATGACCGTGATCCGGCCGCGCGACGACCGCCAGCAGGCCGACGCGACCTGGATGAAGCACCGTTTCAGCCTGCGCAACAACGACGCCGGCACCGTCGAGACCTACGACCTCGGCGAGAGCTTCGAGTGGATGCACAACCCCAGCGAGGCCCTGAGCTGGGTCCTCTACCTCAACCAGCTCAACCACCTCGCCGGCCTCGCCGGGCTCTACCAGAGCACCCGCGACGAGGCCTACGCCACCGAAGTCGCCGCCTCGATCGAGTCGTGGGTACGCCAGTGCCCGCGCTGGTATGGCTACACCAACAAGGGCACCCTGACCCCCTCGCCCATGGAGGTCCGCAACCGCCTCTGCAACATCGTCGCCGCCTACGACATCCTGCGCGCCTCGCCGTCGCTGACCCCGGCGCGGCACCTGGCCTTCTGGAAGTTCATCATCGCGGCCTGCCGCGAGCTGTGCATCTACGACGGCGTCTCCTACCCCGGCCTGATACCCGCCGCGGTGATGTTCCCGGAGTTCACCGAGAATGCCGAGTGGATGCGCGCCGGCGAGGCCAACCTCCGCCTCAGCCTCGAACAGCGCACCTCGCCCGAGGGCGCCTGGGACACGCACTCGATCTCCTACCAGACGGTCTCGGTGCCGTGGTCGGCGCGTGTCCTGGAGTTCCTGCGCGCCAATCCCGGCCACGCCCAGACCGAGGCTCTGGCCGACATGGCGACCACCCAGATCGGCAAGCTCCTCGGGCTGATGCTCTGGCTGGCCATGCCCAACGGCGGCCTGCCCAACATCGGCGATACCTACGGGCGCTGCGATTGGAGCCCGGCCACGCTCGGGCCGAAGGTGACCTCGTTCATCGCCAGCCAGTTCCCGCCCGACGAGCAGGAACGCCTCAATGCCATACCCGATGTCTTCGCGCGCGGCCTGGCCAGCCTGGCCAGCGCCCGCGGCGAGCCCGGCCCGGCGCCCTCCGAGGCCTCGCTGGCCTTCCCCGGCAGCGGCTACTACGTCATGCGCAGCGGCTGGGAGCCCAGGCAGGCCGCCTACCTCTACTACGACCTCACCCCCCAGAGCCTCGGCCATGCCCACAGCGACGCCAGCCACATCGAGCTCTACGCCTATGGCAAGCCCCTGCTCACCGACACCGGCGACTACTTCCTCGGCTGGGGCTACCGCACCGCCCTGCACAACGCCATCGAGGTCGACGGGGCTCAGCAGGAGCGCGGCCCGAAGGCCCCGATGCTGCCGTGCGACTGGCTCAGCACCCCTGCCTTCGACCTGGTCGACGGTGCCCACGGCGCCTTCGCCGACCGCGGCGTCATGCAGCGCCGGAAGGCCCTCTTCGTCAAGACCGGTTACGTCGTCCTCTGCGACCTCCTCGACGCCCGCGACGAACACACCTACGAGCAGTTCTTCCACTTCGCCGGGCCGACCCAGCAGGCCGGCGCTGTGGCGGTGATCGACCCCGATACCCTCGCCGCCCGCAGCGACCACGCGGGCGTCGCCAATGTGATGGTCATCCCGGCCGGCACCACCGGCCTCCAGGCCAGCTTCGCCGAAGCCCAGGACTCGAGCATGTCCATCGACGAGAAGTTCGAGAGGAAGGCCATGCTCGGCTGGATCGTCACCACCGGGACCTACCAGCGCGCCCGCTCGGCGGTCGCCGTCTACCAGCGCCAGGGCAGCGGCCCGCAGGCCTTCCACGATGTGCTCTTCCCGGTGCCGGCCCACGGCCAGGCCGAGGTCACGGTCGAGGCCCTGCCGGTGCGCCGCGGCGAGGCAGCCGAGGCGGCCTTCCAGGCGACCGGGATGGTCGTTCACGCCGCCGTGCACACCCCGGTGCATGACCCGGCCACCCTGCAGCCGTCCTTCGGGACGAACCTGGCGGCAGGCCGCCCCGCCTTCGCCACAGTCAACCAGGGCGCCATCCCCGCGGACAGCCCCCTGCTGACCGACGGCGACACGGCGGCGCAGAGCATCCCCGGCGGCGTCTCGTCGTCACCCCACGCCCCCGGCGTCGCCCTCGAGGGCAGCTTCGGCGTCGACCTCGGCGAGGACCTGGAGGTCAACGCCGTGCGCCTGCACCACGGCGTCTGGAACGGCCAGGGCATCATCTACACGGCCGACCGCATGGCCGTCCAGACCTGGAACGGCACCGCCTGGGAGGCGGTCGCTGACGCGGTCACCACCTGGCACGACGCGGAGGCCTCGCTGACCCTCTTCAAGCCCGTGCGCACCCGCCGTGTGCGGGTCATGGTCGAGCGCCCCGGCGGCGGCCGCGTGGCGGCCCGCGAGATCGAGGTCAGCCGCATCCCCGACGCCGAGCTGGCACGCCTCGAGCAGGCCCGCCAGGAGCGCACCACCGAGACCTGGACCGATACCATCCTCATGGCCCACCAGGAGCAGGCGCCGCGGCAGTTCGGCCGCTTCCACTTCGACGGCGAGATGGCCCTCCTGCGGCACGACGACCAGGGCCGCCTGCGCCAGATCTGCCTCAAGGGCGGCCGCGAGCTGCGCGATGGCGACCGGGTCCTCGTCGCCGTCCCGACGGCGCTGGACTACCTCGTCCTGACCTGGCAGGATGACGCCATCGTGATCGACGCGCCGGTGCAGCCGAATGGCCTGCGTGTCAGCGCTGCCGGCGCCCGGCGCCTTCTGGCCGGCGATGTGACGCTCCCGGGCGAGGCCGAGCGCCGCCGCCAGGCGGGCGATGTGGCCCTGCCGACGGTGGTCGATGGCGACCACCTGGTCCTGCCGGCGACCACGACCGCAGCGCCCCGCCTGGAGGCGTTCCGCGTCGAGATCCTCCCGGCCCAGGCCGGCATGGCCGGCGCCCAGCCCTCGGCGGTCATCACCTGGACCACCGACCTGCCGGCGACCTCGCAGGTGTCCTTCATGGAACCCGGCGTCGGGCGACGCCGCTCCCCCCTCGACCGCACCTTGCGCACCGAGCACCGCGTGCAGGCGTGGTTCCTGCGGCCTGGCCAGGAGTACGCCTTCACCGCCGAATCTGTCACTGCCCACGGCCAGCGCGGCCAGGCCCAGGCCGAGTGACAACCTCCAGAAAGACCCACACCATGAGCTCGCCCCGATCGGTCTGCGTTCTGACGGATGCCCCCGGTACAGCCGTGTGCCGGAGCCTCGCCCTGCTCTACCCCGGACGCACCACCGCCCTGGACTTCGCCAAGGAGCCGCACGGCGCCGAGGTCCTGGGGCAGTTCAGCCATGTGGTCGTGCACGCGGTCCAGCCGCGGAACGCCGCGCGGCTGGACTTCGCCGCGGTGCGCGCCTTCGTCGCCGCCGGCGGCGTCGCCGCCTGCGCCCTCGCCGAGTTCGCTCAGTTCCACGGCGCGCAGCTCGTCAAGAGCTTCGTCCTCGACGGCTCGGAAGAGCCCGGCATACGGATCCGCGTCGCCAATGACATCACCCGCGGCTTCGCTGTCGGCGATGTCACCCCGTGGTTCGGCAAGGTCTCGCATGCGCCCCTGAACGAGAACAACCCGAACCAGTACTTCCAACGCCAGATCCTCGGGCTGCGCGAGACCGACGGCCTCCGCATCCTCGGCGTCTCGACGCTCAACGGCGGCGCCGTCCTGATCGAGGAGTGCATCGGCCAGGGCCGCCTGATGGCCCTGGACTTCCGCAGCCTCATCTTCGAGCCCTACTTCAACGCCTTCGGCTGCACCAATAAGTACCTCTTCCTCGGCAACCTCTTCGGAGGGTCGGTGCGCTATGGCAGGCACTACGCCCGGAAGCTGCCCTACGCCGAGCTGCGCCGCGAGATGCAGGCCATGGCGGCACGCCTGCCCGTCCTGACCTACGCCGAGGAGGGCACCGCCAGCGACGGCCAGCCCCTGGCCAGCCTCAGCCTGGGCCAGCCCGGGCAGCCCGCCTTCCTCTTCACCAATGGCATCCACGGCTGGGAGTGGGAGGCCGGCTACGGCCTCCTGCACCTCGCCGAACTCCTCGCCGGAGACCAGCCGCCCGAGGGCCTCGACCCGCGCCAGTTCCACCTCAAGATCGTCCCCCAGCTCAATCCCTTCGGCTATGACCACGACACCCGCCAGAATGCCAACGGCGTCGACCTGAACCGTAACTTCCCCACCGCCTGGGAGGACTTCGTCAGCAGCCAGGATATCTCGGTGCCGTGGGACTTCGACTACAAGGGCCCGGCTCCGGCGTCAGAGGTCGAAACCCGCATCGTCCAGCGCCTCATCGCCGAGATGCAGCCGCGCTGTGTCCTGGACTTCCACACGGCCCACTACATCTTCTGCAAGGCCGCGCCCGGCGATCAGGCCCTCATGGATGCCATCCACGCCGAGGTCAAGGAGCGCTGGCGCGACCGCTATGTCATCGGCAGGCCTTACGCCACGACCTACGAGCAGGTCGGCATGGAGGCGTCCACGACCTACGCCCCGGCACCCCATCTGGTCTGCTACGCCGCCGCCCAGGGCGTCAAGGCGCCGATTCTCATCGAGATGTCCGGCAACCGCACCAAGACGCAGGGCCTGGTGATGGTAACCGACACGACCATCGAGATCTGCCTGGCGGCACTGCATCAGTGCCTGCGCTGACATCGGATCTTCCGTGACTGGCCGTTGCCGGCCAGTCACGGAGGATCCGCCAGGGTGGCCAGGGCGCTGCCGACGAGGAAGGCGATGCCGTGCGGCAGGGCCTCGTCGGGGAAGTCGAAGCCGGCCTGATGCAGCGCCGCGTGGTCCTCGCCGAGGCCGAGGAAGAACATGGCGCCGGGGCATTCGCGCAGGTAGAAGGCGAAGTCCTCGCCGCCCATGACCGGCTCCGCGAGGTCGCGCCAGGCGCCCGGGCCGCGACGGGCCGTGGCCACCGCGCGGCCGCGCGCCACCACCGCGGCGTCGTTGACCGTCGGGATGTAGGCGCTGCGGTAGTGGAACTCGCAGGTGGCGCCGAGGCTCTCACAGATGCCCCGAACCAGGCGCTCCATCACCACCGGCAGGCGCTCCTGGACGGCGCGGTCGAGGCTGCGCGTGGTCCCCTCCAGCTCAGCACTGTCGGGGATGATATTGCTGTTACTGCCGGCCGCGACGCGGCAGACGCTGACCACCGCCGCCGCCAGCGGGCTGATCTCCCGCACCGCCTGCAGGCCGTCGATCACCCGCGCTGCCACCAGAATCGGGTCGACGCAGCCCTCGGGCCGCGAGCCATGCCCGCCGCGCCCGTGGATGACAATGCGGAAGAACTCGGCGGCGGCCATGATCGGCCCCGGCCGCGACGAAATCGTCCCGACGGGGCCCCCTGGCCAGCCGTGCAGAGCCACCGCCGCCACCGGCGAGGGCTCGCGCAAGGCCCCCGCCGCAACCAGGTCGCGACCCGCCGCAACGACCTCCTCACCCGGCTGGAATACCAGCCGCACCGATCCCCGGAAGGCCGCGCGCAGACGCGTCAGGACCATCGCCGCGCCCAGCAGCATCGCCGTGTGGCCGTCGTGGCCGCAGGCGTGCATCACGCCCGGACACTCCGAGGCGTACGCGGCCCCGGTGCGCTCCTCCAGGGGCAGGGCATCCATGTCGGCCCGCAGGGTCACATTCGGCCCCGGCCCGGCGCCCTCGATCATGGCGATGACATCGGTGCCGAGGAGCGGCGGCC
>JAGVUW010000792.1 GCA_019136035.1 Verrucomicrobiota bacterium
CGAGAGCTGGTCGCGGATGCCGCGGACGGTCCGCGGTGCCAGGACCATCTCGGCGTCAGCCGAGGACGCCTCTGCCGCCAGTCGGAAGCCCTGCAGATCCGCCGCCGCCAGCTCGTGCAGGAGCTCGCCGGCGGCGACGCCGCTGCCGGCCCGGCGCACCTGGGTGCGGGGCAGGACCCAGTCGCGCTGTTGGCCTTCGCAGGCGCAGCGGCAGTGGATGCCGTCGGTGCCGGCGGTGATGGCGAGGGCGTAGGTCCGCGTCGTCTCGGCACCCGTATCGCTGGCGGCGCCGTCGGCGCCGCTGTCGTCGGCCTCGTCAGCGCTCGTCGTCTCGGCTGTGTCGTCGTTCTCGGGGGTCGGCGCTTCGTCGTCGGCCGTCGCGGCCTCGCGTCCGGCGGCGCCGGTGAGGTGGTCCCGTTGGCCGTCGAGGTAGCCGCAGGTCAGGCGTCGGCCGGTGTAGGCGCCGAGGTCGGCCGCGGCCGACTGCAGGTCGCCCGCGGCGGCGCCATCGAGGGCCTGGCGGTAGAGCCGCACCGCCGCGGCCACCCAGGCGGCGTTCTTCATGCGGCCCTCGATCTTGACAGCGGTGACGCCGGCCCGCAAGAGCTCCTCGAGGCGGTCGACGGCGCTGAGGTCGCGCATCGAGAGCACCTGGCCGGGGCCATGCTCGCCGACCCGCCAGGGCACCCGGCATGGGCTGGCGCACAGACCGCGGTTGCCGCTGCGGCCGCCGCCCCAGCTCGAGAGCAGGCAGCGCCCCGAGACGCCGTAGCATAGGGCGCCCTGCACAAAGACCTCCGTCTCGATGCCGGGAACCCCCGACGCCGCGGCGATCTCGGCCAGGCTGAGCTCGCGCGCCAGGACCACCCGCGACAGGCCCAGGCGACGCGCCGCCGCGACATCGGCGGCGTTGGTCGCGCAGCCCTGCGTGCTGAGGTGGAACGACAGGCCGGGGAACAGCCGCGGCCAGGCCAGCAGGGCCGGATCGCGCACCAGGACCGCATCGACGCCGGCCTGGCGCGCCAGTTCGAGCAGCCGCGCCGCCTGGCCGAGTTCGCGCTCGGTGATGTCGGTGTTCAGGGTCAGGTAGGCCCGCGCGCCGTGCTCATGGACGCGTCCGACCGCCGCCGCGAGGTCCTCGGTGCGGAGGTTGCGGGCGCGGCGCCGCGCGTTCAGGATCCCGACGCCGAAGTAGACCGCGTCGGCGCCGGCCGCGAGGGCCGCGTCGAGGGCGTCGCTGTCGCCGGCCGGGGCCAGGAGTTCCAGGGGGTATCGGGGTGACGATGACGGCATCGCAGGCCTCGGTGCGCCAACAGGGCGGTGTCCAGGGACTCAGGGGAGGCGCCAGCGCGAGCAGAGCAGGGCGCAGGCGTCGGTGGTGTCGTGCGGCTTCTGGTAGTAGACCGACAGGAGGTCGCCGCCAGGCAGTTCGACGGTGGCAGGGTAGCCGAGGTCGCTGTCGGGGCCGTCATCGCGGAGGACCCAGTCCGGCTCCCAGGTGGCACCGCCGTCGCGACTCAGGGCGACGCGCTGGCCGAACGGCTTCTGGCGGCAACCGTAGGTCAACACGATGACCCCCGAGGAATGCCGCAGGAGGTGCGGCGGCGAGCCGTGGAAGCCGAGGCCGCGCGGCGGCGCCCAGGTCCGCCCGCCGTCGGTCGATTCAGTCTGGAGGATGCTGAAGTGGATCAGGCCGGCGCGGCTGACATCGCCGTCGGGGCCGGCGCTGTTCTGCAGGCGGATCATGCCGAGGAGGCGGCCGTCGGGAAGCTCGATGACATGGGCCTCGTGGTAGGAGCCCTGGTTCGTGCCGGGGACCATCGGCACCTCGCCGAGACGCGTCCAGGTCCGGCCGTCGTCGCTGCTGCGGCTGGCGACGATCGGGCCGCCGCAGAGCTCGCCGGCCTGGCCGAAGGCCTTGCCGAGGTAGAGCAGGGCGCCATCACGGCAGCGCGTCGGGCCATGCGGGGCGTTCAGCGGACAGCGCAAGGCCGGCCCCCACGTCCCGCCGCCGTCCTCGGAGAGGCGCAGCCAGGCGCCCTCGAAGCGCTCGCGGGCCGCGTCGGAGAGGCGGGCCATGCCGGCACGCCACCAGGCACGATGCTCTTCCGGGAGGCCCGCGAGGAACACCTCGAGCTTCTCGGGCGGGTAGTACCGCCGCGTGTCGCTGCTGAACCACGTCACCAGGAGACGACGGCCGCCGAGGGCGACGACGCCGGCGTCGCGGTCGTCGATCGGGCTGTCGTTGATCACACGGGGCGCCGTCCAGGTGCGGCCCTCGTCGGCGCTGCTGCAGAAGATGGTCCGGCCAAAGGGGCAGACATGCCGATGGCGCAGGCCCGACGCCACCGCCACGAGGGTGCCATCCTCGAGGCGGGCCACCGACGGCCAGCCGACATAGCCGAGGAAGTCCTTCGGGGCTGCGTAGATGGTGCCGTGTTCGGCCTGCAGGCGTCCTGCGCTCATGGTCGTCCCCCGTTGAGGTGTCGTCGCCGCCGGCACGCCAAGCCCTGCCGGCATGGCCTCAATCTGGCGGCGCCCCGCCCGGCTGTCAAACGCGGGCGCCGCGGCCGGGGCCGGGAAGACGGCCCCCGGCGAGGCGGGGCAGGGGATTCGGACCGGTCTGACTAGTCTGACAAGTCGGACTGCGGCGCCCGCAACCGCAGCACCCCCGTGCGCCGCGGGCGCTCCTCACTGGCGCCTTCCCCTGGGAGCGCCGAGCGTCGGCTCGGCACAGCACCGGGCGCCGGCCACGGCGCCCGGGTGGTCCACGGACGGCGCCGTGGACCTACGTGCCTGCCGCCCCTGGGAGCACCGAGCGTCGGCTCGGCATCCCGCGGGCGCCGCGGACGGCGCCCGGGTGGTCCACGGACGGCGCCGTGGACCTACCTGCCCGGCAGCGGCTGTCCCTGCCGTCCCTTGCGTCCCTTGCGTCCCTTGTGTCCCTTCCCGCCCGGCTCCGGCCCGGCATCGGTCGCGGCGCGGTGCTACATTGCCGGGGTTGCCGGTGGTCAGATCAGGAGTCCCTCCACGATGCGTTCTGCTCTCTGTTCTCTTTCTGCGCTGCTTCGGCGCCGTGCCGCGCCGCGCTCGGTTTTTGGCGGCTGTGCCCTGGTGGCGGCCCTGGCGCTTCTCGCGGCCCTGCCGGCGCGGGGGCTGCCGGATGCCCCCGAGGGCCTCCTGGACATGCCGGCGGTGCTGGCGGCGGCCGCGGCCGTCGACCGCGAGCGCTTCCCGAATGCCGACGATGTCCTCATCGATGACATGATCGTGTGCGAGTACCAGGCTGACGGCACCGCGGTCACGCTCGACGACACCTGCATCAAGGTCCTCACCGAGAAGGGCCGTCGCGATCAGCAGGTCCTGACG
>JAGVUW010000411.1 GCA_019136035.1 Verrucomicrobiota bacterium
CCTGCGCGCCCCGCCCCCGCGCAATCTCGGCAGGTCTCGCCCGGTCTCGATAGGTCTCGACAGGCCTCGCCCGATCCCCCACTGCACCCCGGCCGGCCCGGCCCGCACCCCGGCCCGCACCCCGGCCGCATCCCGGCCGCCCCGCCCGGCCCGGCCCGGCGCGGGGCTGTGGCTGTTGAAAGCGCCCGCCTGGGCGTTACGGTGAGGCCGGGTCCGGCCCGGCGCGGGGCCGGTCAGCCCGGCGGGCCGGACCGACCCCAGCGCCTTCTGGCGTTTCCTCACCGGAGAGGGTTGCAGGCCCTCACGGCAGGCCCGGGCGCCCCCGTATTAATTAGGAGTGCGGACATGGGCCTCTTCGATCGGCGATACCGTCTCGGGTGCCTCCTGCTGCTGGCCTGTCTGGGCGCGGCGGGTGCGGAGAACCTCCTGAGCAACGGCTCGTTCGAGGGCGGCGTTGCCCCCTGGCGCGGCGCCTTCGGCGTCGATGCCGCGGCGCTGCAGGTGACCGACCCGTCATCCGGTGCGGGCGCGGCCTGTCTGCGCTTCGACTGCGATGGGCACCTGGCGGGCGTGGACCACCCGGACCTCCGCCTGGGCCGCGAGATCAGCCGCCGCGGCACCTACCGGCTGTCGGCCCTGCTTCGCAACGACGGGGTACGCGCCGGCGGCTTCGGGCTGAGGCTGTACTACTACGACGCGGCCGGGCGCTTCCTGGCCATGCAGGGCGGCCTCGGCATCGCGACGACCACGCCCGCGCATGGCTGGCAGCGCTACGAGACACGCTTCGGCCGCGACACCGCCAACCCGATGCCGGCCGGGGCCGCGCGCCTGACGGTGCGCTTCTCCTTCTGGTCCGAGGACGAGCGCCCGATCGGCCGGGTCTGGCTCGACGACGTCCGCCTCGAGCGCCTGGCCGAGGCGCCGCTGCCCGCGGCGTCGACGGTGCCGGTGGCGCTGCTCTGGAGCGAGGACGCGCCGGCGATCGCGGGTGGCGCCCGCGCCGCCGATCTGGAGGGCGTCCTGGCCGGCGCCGGCCTCGAGGTGCGCCGTGTGGATACCGCGGCGCTGAGCCGTCCGGGAAGCCTCGACGAGCACAACGCCGCCGTGCTGGTGTTGCCTTACGGCCCCTTCTATCCGGCGCCCCTGGCGTCCTCGCTGACGGCCTTCATGGCCGAGGGCGGCCTCCTGGTGACCTTGGGCACCGGCGCCCTGAGCGCGCCGCTGTACCCATCCGCGCGCGGCTGGGTCCCGTCGGCCAGTCCGCTATCCGGCGCGGCCGCAGTGGCGGTCGACTTCGGCTCGGGGTGGACGCTCGCCGAGGCCGCGCCGGAAGCGGGCCTGCTTCTGGAGCCGGCCGCCGATGGCCGTTCGGGCGTCTTCCATCGCGACCCGCCTGGCGCCTTTGCCTACCGCGGGACGGCCCTCCCGCCGATGCCGGCCGAGGATGTCATCGTGGCCTTCGAGGCCCGCGGTGACGCCGCGACGCCGCGCCTCTGCCTGGAGCTGCGCGAGCGTGACGGCTCGCGCTGGAAGGCCATCGTGGCGCTGACGCCGTCATGGCAGTCGTACCGCCTGCACATGGGCAGCTTCGTCGCGTACGCCAGCGAGGCCCTCGGGCGTTCCGAAGGCCCGATTCGCCCCGTCGCCGTCGACCGCCTCTTCGTCGGCATGACCGCCGCGATGGTGGACGCGGGTCCGGGGCAGTTCGAGATGCGGTCACTGCGCCTGGAGCCGGCCGCGGTCAGCACCGCCACGGTGGCGGGCACCCCGGCCTTGGCGGCTAGCGAGCAGGAGGTGGCGCGGTGGTTCGGCGCCGCCGCGCACCTCCCGCCGGGCCGGGTGCCGGCGCTGAGCTGCTTCGCGCCCGACGCGGCGGCCTGGCGCGCGGAGCGCCTGGAGGTCCCCGCGGGGGTGCCGTTGCCGGCGCCGACGTCATGGCGGGGTGCCCTGCACGGCCTGTCGATCGGGTCGCCGCCGGCGGCCGTACCGCCCGCCGCGGCGGGCCGCGGCAGTCTCTCGGCGGCGCTTCGTGGGAACGGCACCGTCGAGAGACTGGTCCTCCTGCAGACGCCGCGGCGCTGGCGCACGCCCGGCGCGGATGCTGCCGCGTTCTTCACCTTCCGTGATGGCCCCCTGGCCGGCGGGCGCTGGCTCTGCCTGGGCCTCCCGGCGCCGGTGGTCACCGGCGACGCCGCTCTCGCGGGGCTGCTCCAGGCGTCGCTCGGCCTGGCGCGATCGGCCGTGGTCAGCGACGGCGTCCAGCCGCGCTTCCGCGTCGCCGACGGCGCGGTGGTGATGGATGTCGTCATGCGCGCCCGCGCCCCGGCTGGCCGGGGCGCGGCGCTGCCGCTGGGTGTGCGTGTGTCTCTCGGCGGCCGTGAGGCCTGGTCGCGTCCGGCGGTGGTGACGCTGCCGGGCGACCCCGGCGCGGCGGCCGAGGCGGTCGTGGCCGCGGGCATCCCGGTGGCGGGCCAGGACTGGCTCGACCTCGCGATCGCGGTGGAGCCCGCGGCCGAGAGCCTGCTCCTCGGGCCGCGGGGCTTCCGCCTGGCGGCGCGCGAGGCCCTGCGCCAGATCGCCGATACCATGGTGGCCGCGGCCGACGACGACGGCCTGCTGCATGGAAACTCGTTCATTGACAACCGCGGCATGCGGGCCCTCCTGGCGGCCGCCGTCATCCTCGACGAGCCGAGCTACCGTCGGCCGGCGCTGCGATGGGGCCGCATCATGATGGAACGCCAGCGCCCCGACGGCGGCTACCGCATGGGCTACGGCATCACCTCACGGGGCGAGGAGTGCTACGTCGCCGACGGCGGCGAAATCGCGGTGGCCATCGCCCGCCTCGCCGCCGACAGCATCGGCCGCCAGCGCCAGGAGTTCATGGCCAGCCTCGATGCCTACATGGCCTTCCGCGAGAGCTTCCGGGTCCCCACCGGCGGCATCGGCGTCGGCTGGTGCCTGACCGACTACGGACGCCGGCCGCTGACCCGCCTCGAGACCCCGACGCGTATCCTGGCGCCGGAGTTGAACACCTACACCATCACCTGCACCCTCGCCGCCGCCTATGCCCACGCCGCCCTGCACGGCAGCCGGCCGCTCGAGCATCGCGCCGAAGCGGACGCCATGTGGCTCCTGCCGCGCGTCAAGGCCCTGCACGGCGCCGCCATCGAGAGCCTGCAGTATGCGCATGCCCTGACCACCGACCCGACGCAGCGCGCCATCTACGCCGACGCCATCGAGCGGGCCTTCTCGGCCACGCTGCGTGAGGCCGGCGCGGCCGGGTCGTCGTGGTGGCTCTTCGGCGGCAGCCGCAGCGCCCTCGACCTCGGCGGCCTGGCCTATGTCCTCGCCTGCCTCGGCGACCGGGCCACGATGGCTGGATCTACATCTGCTATGGTACGCTCGGGCTGGTCGACGTCATCCAGCCCATCGTCAGTATGGACGGCCTCGTGCCCGGCCTGACGCCGGGACGATGAGCCGCGACAACGCGGTGGCGCGGGGCGGCGGCGCCGCCGATGGCAGCGCGGCGCCCTCGGGGCCGCCACAGGAGATCTCGACCATGGTTCGACGGCAGGGTACCGGCACCAGCGAAATTCGTGAGAATATGCGCGGCGGCAAGGGCATCGTCCGCCTGGAGCACTTCTGGAACAAGGGCGAGATGCAGCCGCGCATGCGTCTGTGTGCCCGGCTCGTGATCGAGCCGGGTGCCAGCATCGGCACGCATCGTCACGAGCAGGAGGAGGAGGTCTACATCGTCGTGCGCGGCCGCGGCCGGCTCAGCGACGGCGCCGCGACCACCGAGA
This sequence comes from Verrucomicrobiota bacterium, assembly GCA_019136035.1. Lineage (GTDB taxonomy): Bacteria > Verrucomicrobiota > Lentisphaeria > Oligosphaerales > JAFGRS01 > JAGVUW01. The sequence goes on from JAGVUW010000411.1 coordinate 3,804, forward strand.
TCGGCCCGGGCGACTCGGTCCTCACCGGCCACGGCGGCGAACATGCCGTCGAGAATATCGGCGCCGAGCCGCTCGAGATCATCGCGGTGATCACGACCTTCTGAAGACATTCCGGCCCTGCCGGGATGGCGGCTGACGTGCCTCTGAAACAGCCCTGGACCAGGGCGCTGCGCGGCTGACAAACAACCGTGCGGGGCTACAGTAGCGCGGCCTTGCAGACAGCCTGCACCGCGCGGTCCATCTCGTGACAGATCACACAGCACAGCACCAGCCCGCCCTCGCGGCGCCCTTCGCGGCCCTGCGTCGTCGTCTGCGCCGGCGTCACCTCGCCGCCGCGGCGATTGCGGCGTTGGCGGTGCTGGTGGCGGTGGTGTTCCTGGTCGAGGCGCTGGACTCGCTGCGGGCCTGGCGCGAGGCGTGGGCCTTGCGGGCAGTCGGCGCCGGCGCCGTTCTGGGTCTGGTCGTCCTCGTTCGCGGTGTGTTCCAGGCGCTCTGGCGGGGGCCCTCGCCGCGCGATCTGGCGCTCGCGATCGAGCGGGCCCGCCCGGAGTTCCTCGACGCCCTCGTCTGTGCCGTCGAGCTGGAAGCCGCGCCGCCGCGGCCGCTGAACCCGGTGGAGCAGGCGCTCCTGGCGCAGGTCCGCGCCCGGGTGGGCGGTCAGGTGCCGCTGACGCCGGCCCTCGCCGCGGCCCTGCGCTGGCGGCGGCTGCTCCTGCCGGCGGTGCTCTTTGCCGCCTGCCTGGGCGTGGGGCTGCACACGCGGGGCTGGCAGAAGGCCATGGGCCACCTCGGCGACCTGCGCCGCGGCGAGAGCACCGGACTGCGCCTGCGCGCCCCGGACGGCCCCGTCCCCGAGCACAGCGACGTCCGCCTCGAGGTGGACGTCCAGCGCTGGGAGCCCGAGGCCGACCTCGAGTACCGCGATGACCAGGGGCGCCACCGCTATCGCATGAATCGTGGCGAGGGCCGCTCCTCGTTCTTCACCCTCTACGGCGTCACCGGCACGGTCCGCTACCGCGTCCTGACGCCCTCGCTGGCGACGCCCTGGCGGACGCTGGAGACCTACCGGCCGCCGTCGTTCGAGGCGGTGTCGTTTCGAGTGGTATCGCCGTCCTACACCCGCCGGGCCGTGCAGGACCTCGACGGCTTCCGCGACCTCCAGGCGGTGGTGGGCAGCCGCGTCGAGATGCGTGTGCAGACCCAGCCCGGCGTCGCCGTCGAGCTGCGCAGCGAGGGCGCCCCGGAGGCCTTCGCGGTGACTCCGGACGGCGCCGCCACGCACGCGGTGGTCGCCGAGGGCGACCGGTCATTCCGCCTGGCCCTGCGCAGCCCGGCCGGGTGGGAAGCCGTTGGCCAGGACCAGCGCCTGGTGGTGCAGCCCGACCTGCCGCCGGTGCTGTCGGTGCTCCAGCCCGAGCGCGATGCCCAGGCCGGCGTCCAGACGGTGGTGCCGGTGGCCGCCCGCGCCGCCGACGACTTCGGCCTGGAGCGCGTCGTGCTGACCTGGGCGGTCTCGGGCGGCGAACGGCAGTCGCGGCTGCTCTTCGAGGCCGCCGGCGAGGCGGTGCTGGACCGCGCCGTCGAGAGCGCCTTCGACGTGGCGGCCCTGCAGGCCCAGCCCGGCGATGTCATCAGCTATAGCCTCTCGGCCGTGGACAACCGCGAGCCGGTGCCGCAGGAGACCCGCAGCGAGGTCGGCTTCATCGTGGTGCGGCCGCAGCTCGAGCCGAAGGACCAGGAGGGCAGTCCGGGCGAGCAGAAGAAGCTCGACATCGGCCCCCTCATCGCCGAAAGCAAACGCCTCATCCGCGTCACCTGGGACGCGGTCGCGCTGCCGGCGGCGGCGCGGCCCGACGCCGGGGCGGCGCTGCACCGCGACCTGCTCGCCCTGCGCCTGGAGATCCACCGCGTCTTCGTCGAGATCATGCAGGCCTCCAACGGCCAGGTGGCGGGGACGCTGCCGGCGTTCTTCGCCCAGGCCGAACAGGAGGTCGCCAACGCCGGCGGCATCGTCGAAGCCGGCCGCCTGGCTGAGTCACAGGCGCCCCAGGAGCGCGCCCTGGCGGCGCTGATCCACATCGAGAACGAGCTCCTGGAGAATGCCGTGCGGGCGCAGGGCCAGGAGGGCCAGGGCGACCAGGAGTCGCCGCCGCCCGAGTCGCCCGCCGAGTCGACGCCATCCCAGCGGCAGGTCCTCGAGGCCCTGCGACAGGCCCGGCAGCGGACCCAGGAGCTGGCCGAACGCCAGGCGCGCCTCAACCGCGAACTCCAGAATGCCGCCGGCCTGCCGCCCGAGGCCAGTGCCGGGCTGGCGCAGAAGCAGGGCGGCATCGCCGGCGACACCACGGCTCTGGCGCGTGACCTCGAGGCCCTCGCGGAGGCCCGCCGGGCGGCGCAGTCGCTGAGCGCCGGCGCCGGCGAGATGCAGCAGGGCGCCGGGCGCCTGAACGAGCAGGACGTCGCCGGCGGCGAGCAGCACGGGCGTCGTGCCGGGGGCCTCCTGGAGGCCGCCGTCCGCGATCTGGACGAGGCCATCCGCCGCGCCGCCGCCGAGCGCCTGCGTTCGCTGGCCACGGCGGCCGAGCGTCTCTCCGC
>JAGVUW010000463.1 GCA_019136035.1 Verrucomicrobiota bacterium
GCCAGGAAGTACGCAGTTGCCGGATGAACCCCAATTCTTACCAGCAGTGCACCTGCCCGTGCAGGTCGCGTCCGCGGGCCAGCGCCGCCTCCGCGGCGTCACGCGCCAGGCCGATCAGTTTGATGCCCTGGTCGACGGTGTGCCCGTAGATCGTCTCCATGTCGTTCCAGTCGGGCTGTGACATGGCCACGGCGTGCATGTCGCGCAGGGCGGTCATGCGGCTGATGAAATGATCGCCGCGGCCGCAGAAGTGCTCGGCGCCGCCGCCGAAGGTGTCGAGGAGGCGCTGGTTGCGGGGCGCGATGAACTCCGAGAACATCTCGGGCGAGAGGTTCATGGCGGAGTCGTCGCGCAGCATGATGTGCCCGCCGTGCATCATGGACCAGTGCTGGTCGGCGTTGCCGGGCATTGGCGGCACGATGGTCTGCCAGCGCCGCAGGAAGACGATGTAGGTCTCGGTCACGAGGTCGAGGAGGCGGTGCACGAGGGCCGGGTTGTCCATGATCTCGATGAAGATGCCGCTGCCCCAGAGGACCTCGCAGACGTCCATCGGGCCCTGCAGGTCCGGGTGGTAGATATGCACATAGCGTCGCGCCTTCGGGTAGTCGGCAAGTGCGGCCACGAAGCGCCGGCCCATCTCGAAGACCTGCGGGCCGTAGCCGGCGGTGAGGTCCGGCACGCCGCCATCCACCAGCGCCCGGATGGCCGCGGTGCCGCCCTCGATCGGCTCGGTCGTCGGCAGGGTGTTGTAGCGGTCATCCATGACGAAGAGCTTCACACCGAAGACGCTTGGCAGGATGCTGGAGCCGTAGTTGCAGCGCACGTCGAGGAGGGCGCCCGAACCACTCGCGAGGGCCGCGGAGCAGCCCGCGAGCTGCTGCACGAGCATGCGGTCATAGTCGTCGAGGGCCTCGTTGACGCGCACGGCCGGCCAGGGGATGGCCGGCGGCGCCTGCTGCCGGCGCCGCGGGCTGAAGATGGGGCCGCGGAAGTGACCGGCGGTGAACTCGCGCCACTGCGCCAGGAGGTCGTCCTCCACAGCCGGGTCGAGGCGCGCTTCGAGGTCGTCGAGATACTGCCGGATTGCGGTCATAGGGCAACCTCATGCGTCGGGGCACCGGGGCACTCCGCCGCCGGGCGACAGACCGGCCGGCGGCTCAGCCCCAAAGTATAGCATGGCCGCGCTCGCCTGCGGGGGGGCGGTGTCGCGTCGTCGTGTTGTTTGCACCGAGCCGGGTTTGACAAGAATCTGTTTAATGTCATGGTACGGCTTTCCCGTGGCGACAGCAGGCCCGCGCCGGTGCGGTTCGCGAGGATCACCGGCACGGCGCTCCGAGGTCTTGGAAGCATAAGGAGCATGCGCGTGAGCCTCACGACCCTAGTTTTCGCCAAACAGGTGCCGGACACCGCCAACATTACCGGCCAGGCGATGAAAGACGACGGCACGGTGAACCGTGCGGCGCTCCCGGCCATCTTCAATCCCGAGGATCTCAACGCCTTGGAGATGGCCCTCGAGCTGCGCGAGCGCTTTGGCGGGCGGGTGCTGGTGTGCACCATGGGCCCGCCCTCGGCGGCCGCGATCCTGCGCCAGGCCCTCTACATGGGTGCCGACGAGACCATCCTCCTGACGGACCGTCGTTTTGCCGGTGCCGACACCCTGGCGACGAGCTATGCGCTGTCGTGTGCGGTGCGCAAGGTCGGCGCGGTCGATCTGATTCTGTGCGGCCGTCAGGCGATCGATGGCGACACGGCGCAGGTCGGCCCGCAGGTGGCGGAGAAGCTGGGTCTGGCGCAGGTCACCTATGCCGAGTCCGTCGAGTGGGTGCGCGAGGGTCGCATCCGCGTCCGCAGCCTGATTGACGGCGGTCACGAGGTCGTCGAAGCGCCGTTGCCGCTGTTGCTGACGGTGGTCTCGAGTGCGAACACGCCGCGTCCGGTCGGGGCGCGTCGTCTGATGCAGTACAAGCGTGCGGTGACCCGTTCCGAGCTGGCGGCGCGTTCCGGCGACCGCGTCTACGAGGATGCCAACCAGCTCGCGGCCGAGGAGCAGCGTCTGCGCCGGCAGGGCCTGTGGATCCACGAGTGGGGCGTCGACGACCTGGGCGAGAGCCCGGAGCACTTCGGCCTGGCCGGCTCGCCGACCAAGGTCAAGCAGATCGAGAGCGTGGTGCTGACGGGCGGGAGCTACAAGGACATCCCTCCGACCGACGAGGGTATCCAGGGCCTTGTCCACGAACTGATTGCCGACCACATCCTGAGCTGAGGGGGCCCTTTCGACCATGAGCAACGACACGATCGGTCCCGTGTGGATCTACATCGAGCAGGACGGCGGGAAGCTTGCCGACGTCAGTCTCGAACTCGTCTGTAAGGGCGCCGACCTGGCCCGCCAGCTCGGCGTGCGCACCGAGGGCGTCGTCTGCGGCGCCGGCATCGCGCCGGGGCTGATCGGCACCCTGCACGCGCATGGCTGCGACCACGTCTACGTGGCCGACCATCCGGCGCTGGAGCACTTCTCGGCGGTGCCGTATCAGAAGGTCCTGGTGGGCCTGATCGAGGCGCACCGTCCGAACATTGTTCTTTTCGGTGCCACGCATGTCGGCCGTTCGCTGGCGCCGCGTGTGGCCTCGCACCTGCGTGCCGGCCTGACGGCGGACTGCACGGCGCTGCGCATCGACGACTTCGAAGACAAGGCCACCCGGCGCGTCCTGAAGAATAAGCTGATGCAGATCCGCCCGGCCTTTGGCGGCAACATCATCGCGACGATTGTCAACAGTTGGCAGGACCCCCAGATGGTCACCGTCCGTGAGGGCGTGATGGCCCTGACGCCGCCTCAGGCGGGCCGGAAGGGCACTGTCAGCCAGGTCCCCGTGGCCCTCACCGACGCGGATCTCGCCGTGACCCTGGTCGAACGGCACCGCCAGAGCAGCGAGGTGAACCTCAAGGGCGCGCAGATCATCGTGGCGGGCGGCTATGGCGTCGGCAGCAAGGAGAACTTCCGTCTGGTGACGCAGTTGGCCGAGACCATCGGGGCGGCGGTAGGGGCCTCGCGTGCCGCCGTCGATGCCGGCTGGATCAACCACGACCACCAGGTCGGGCAGACCGGCGTCACGGTGCGTCCGCGGCTCTATATCGCGGTCGGCATCAGCGGCTCGGTGCAGCACCGCGCCGGGATGAGCGAGAGTGCCAAGATCATCGCCATCAACAGCGATGCCGACGCGCCGATCTTCAGCATCGCGGATTACGGCATCGTCGGTGACCTCAATGTGGTCATTCCCAAGATGATCAAGGCCTGCAAGGCGCGCGTCTGAGTGCGGCTGGCCGCAGTCCGGGGCTGCCCCGGTCCGGCGCCGACGTCAAGGAG
>JAGVUW010000661.1 GCA_019136035.1 Verrucomicrobiota bacterium
CGCCGGCGCCACCGGCGCGGCGCCCACGGGTGCCAGGGGCCAGCGTACCGGCGGCGGCGCCGCGGGCGCGGGGGGCGTACCCCCGACTGCCGGCGTCGGCGCCAGACTCGTCCCGGCCCGCGGCGGACGGTACAGCAACGTGCCCTGGAGACGCGGCGTCTTGGGGTTGTCCGCAATCAGCGTAAACGGCAGGTTCTCAAAGGGCTCCACCGTCGCACCCTCTGCCAACGGACGGCTCAGGACCAGGGTCACGCGCTCCTCGGGCGGGACCGTCACCGGCAGTGTCTGAGCGCAATCCCAGCCCTCGGGCAGTTCCATCGCCTGGATCTGCAACGGCGTTGTCTCCTCGCAGTTCTCGACGACGAGATAGGCCCGGATGGCGTTGTCGCGAAGGCTGCAGTAGACCGTGTCGCCGCGCAGACGGAGGCCCTCGCCGGCAATCGGGAAACGGATGTCGAGGGTGGCTATCGCTGTCGGGCGGTTCGGGTCATTGGTGGTAAGGATGATGCCCTTGCGCATGCTGCCCTCGGAGCCCTTGGTGGTCAGGACGCCGGTCATCTCGGTAGACTCGCCCGGGGCCAGGGCCTCCTTCTTCAGGGCGACCTCCGTGCAGGAGCAGCCCGGGCGGACCTTGCTGATCACCAGGGCTTCGTCACCGGTGTTCTTGACCGTGAAGGAGAAGGGATACGCGCCCTTGTTCTCGGTCTGCCGACCCCATGCGTGAGTTTCCGGCTCAAGAACCAGTACCGGCGCGGCGAGGAGCTGGCCGCCCATGAGGACACCAAGAATCAAGCCAAGACCATGCTGGCGAATGGTCGACATCGGCCACGTCTCCTTGTAGCACACAGAACCCCAGCGGCTCGGGCATACCTCTATCGGTGGGACCCGCGCGCGAGTATTACATCTAGGACTATACGCGCCTGGCCCAAGACCCGCAAGAAACATCTGCCACCAGATGGCAACCGGTACGCGTCGAGCTCGGGCGGTGGCTCGCGGCCGTTGTCGTGGCGCCTGTCCCCGCGAACAACCGCCCGCCACGTCTGCTGGAGCGCGAGTGTCCACAGACGCGAACGCGTCCACGAGCCGCAACGGCGTCGACAGCCTCGCACCCCGATCTCCCATACGCGCCGCGCCTGCAACCCGCAGGAATGACTCGCCTGCCACAAAGCGCGGCGCCCCGGCCAGGAGGACGGGGCGCCGTCAAGAACTCGATGGGATTCCGTCGGGCCGCCGCGACGGGGATCGCGGCGGCCCATGGGGTCGGTCTCAGTTAGGGCAGGACCAGGGCGCCTGCGGCAACGGCAGGGTCTTGATGCTGTCGTCCTTAAGCTCCACCATCCACCAGCAAGGCAGCGTCAGGACGACCGAGCCTTTGCCGCCCTGCATGAACTTGCAGCCGTAGACCTTCAGCAGGTCGATCTGGGCGTTGACCGCATCGGCGTTGGCCGCGTGGCCGGCCGGGACGGTGTTGGTCGACCCGGCCGGGGTCACTGGGTTCACGAACGGGCTGTACGCCAGCGTCGTGTCGTAGCGCGGATAGATGTCGTTGTAGTAGTACGACAGGTTCCGGTAGATGTAGACACCGTCGCGCGAGGCCGAGACCGCCTCAGCGTCACCGAGGGTACCCGGGACAATGTCGCCGTCACCCGGGAGGCTGTCGTCGACGTTCAGGTCGGTGTTCATGATCAGCCACTCGACGTACCCGACGATCTGGGAATCGCAGGGCAGGTACGAGGCCGCAAAGGCGGCGTAGTCCGGCGGCAGAATCGGCACCACCGTGCAGTCGTTGTCATCCAGGATGTGGCCGTACTTCAGGGCACGGTAGAGGGTCACGCCGTCGGTGTCCGGATCGACGCGGCCGTTGCGATCCACGTCGAGGAGCCAGTTACAGGCGTCGGCATAGACGACGCCGTCCTCGGGGGTGGAAAGGACCTCGAGGCCCTCCATGTTCGTCGCGTAGATGACTCGCGGGATGAGATCGAACTGCTCGAAGTTCGTGATCTCGTCCGACACCCGGAACATCAGCCACATGAAGACGCCGCTGCCGGCATTGACCACCGCCTCGCCGGTCGGGCTGTCCATGTAGACCACCAGGCGGCCGGTGTACTGCGGGGCGGGATAGCCAGGCGTCGGATACGGCGCCACGCCGTACTCGACCTGCACCCGCGGCGACCCCGTGGCCGGGTCGGGTACCTGGCTGCCGTCGCCCTGCTGCCAGGCCAGGCTGTTCCACTCGCTGGCGGGGTTGACACGGGCCGGGTTCCAGCGCTCGGTGCCCACCATGTAGTTCAGGCCGGTGCCCTCCTGCATGATCGGGCAGCAGCCATAGTCTTCCTCATACGTCCAGACCGCGTGCGCCGGGAACTCGATCTCGAAGACCAGTTGGGCCAGGTCGCTGCAGGGATTGGCGACGCTGATCGGCACCGTTACCCAGTTGCCGGGGCCGGCCAGCTCGAAGGGCGTCGGCGCAGCCGGCAGCCCGCCCGTCTTGGTCGGGTAGAGGATGGTGTAGCCGGTGCCGACGCTCAGGGTGATCGTCTCGACCGTCCAGGCGTAGGTCACCACGCAGGTCGCCGTGTTGTTGCAGGCGTCCGTCGCGGTCAGGGTGAAGACCTGGCTCTTGTTGCAGTCGTCGCCGGTGATGGCGCCGGCCGTGCACGACGGCGCGATGTTGCCACTGCAGGCGTCGTCGACCGACACCAGCGCCCAGGCGTCGTCGCAGGTCGGCTCGACCGGATTCAGGCCGAGGTCGATCGCGGCGGTCGGGCAGCCCGTGAACACCGGCGGGGTCGTGTCCGCGATCCAGGTGTAGGTCACGGCGCAGACGGCGGCATTGAGGCACTGGTCCGTCGCGGTCAGGGTGAAGACCTGGACCCGGAGGCAGTCGTCCTCGATGACCGCGCCCGCCGAGCAGGTCGGCGTGATGTCGCCATCGCAGCCGTCATTGGCCGTCACCAGCGCCAGGGCATCGGCGCAGGCCGGCGGCGTCGGGTTGCAGCCCAGATCGATCGACAGGGTCGGGCAGCCCGTGAAGCTCGGGGCGTCAAGATCCACCTTCCAGGTGTAGGTCACCGTGCAGGTCGCGGCATTCCTGCAGCCGTCCGTCGCCGTCAGCGTGAAACTCTGAGTACGCTGGCAGCCATTCACCTCGACGCTGCCGGCCACGCAGACCGGCGTGATCGCGCCGTCACACGCGTCCATCGCAGTAACCAGAGCCAAGGCATCGGCACAGGCCGGCTCCTTCGGATTGCAGCCCAGGTCGATCGACGCGGTCGGGCAGCCGGTGAACACCGGGTCATCGAGATCGACCTTCCAGGTGTAGGTCACCGTGCAGGTCGCGTCGTTGCCGCAGAGGTCCTTC
>JAGVUW010000442.1 GCA_019136035.1 Verrucomicrobiota bacterium
CGTCCGAGCCGGAGCACCGAGTATGACCAGCCGCGGGGCATCCAGATATGGCACCGATGCGACCGGCCTCTGGGAACGCGACGACGACGGCCTCCCCGTCTACACATGGGACCTGGCGCGCCTGCCGGTCGACGCCCCGTCCCGGCCGCATGTCCTCGGCACCGGCCTGATCCAGCTCCAGGCTGACCAGCATGGCGTCCTGCGCCTGACCGGCGGGCCGGCCGCGGTCCGCGTGACCTCCCCCGGCGACGGCCCCGGGTGCATCTCGGCGCTGCGCGTCGAGCTGGACCTCGACGGCACCCCGCTGCGGCTCCTCCCCATGGCCGCACCAGCCGCATGGCAGCCGCACGGCCGCTACGGCTGCGGCTATGTCGACTACGACTGCGCCGTCGCGGCCCCCGGGCTACCAGTGCCGCTGGCGGTGCGCCTGGCGGTGACGGCCTGCCCCGGCCAGCCCTTCGTCCTGGTCGAGATCACGCTGCACCCCGACGCCTCCTGGCCGTCATCCTGTTCAGCCGTGCTGTGCGTGGCCAGCGACGTCGCGGCGCCGGGCGCGCCCGGCGCCGCGGGCTCCGCGGCAGGCTTCGCCCGCGAGGGCGTGGCCATGCTCGGCCTCGACGCCGGCCTCGATGTCTCCCTGGCCGGCCGCGATGGCTGGTCCAGCCGCGTCCGGCCGGGCCGGCTGGAGCTGCAGCGCGATCTGGAGCTGCGCCCTGGCGAGGCCATGGCGCTGCCGCTCCTCCTCGGCCTCTCGGAGGCCTGCTCCTGCCAGTGGCTCGCGGCGCAGTTCCCGACCCTCGACACAGCCGCGCTGCGGTCGCAGCAACGCCAGAGCCTCGAGGCGGTACCGGTCGCGGCTCCCGAGCTCTGGCTGCGCGAGGAGCTGACCTGGTGCCGTGCGGCACTGCGAGCCTACCAGGCGCCGGACGACCTGATTCAGCGGCCCGTCGTCCATCCGAGCGCCGGGACAGCCCCCGTGCGCACGGCGCACCGCCTGGCGCTCTGCCCGTGGCTGCAACGGCACTCGCCGGAGCTGGTGCGCGCGACCCTCCTGGCCGCGGCCTCGCGCCAGGGCCCGCAGGGCCAGCTCCCGGACGCCCTCGGCGGCCGTCTGCCGGGCGCCATCCCGGATCCGGCCCGCGACCGCAGCGATACCGAGGCCGCCTTCCTCTGGGCCTGCGCCTGCTGGCTGGCGTCCCCGGAACACCACGACATCCTCGCGGTGCCCTGCCCGGCCGGGCCGGCGCCCGGGCCGACCCTGGCTGAACGCCTCGAGCGCTCGGTGCACTGGGTTCTCGACGCCATCGGCCTGGGCCCGCATGGCCTGGTGCGGCTGCTCGCCGGCGATGCCCTCGGCGCCCTCGATGAGGCCGGCCGCGCCGGTGCCGGCGAGTCGGTCCTGACGACGGCCCAGGTCGTGGCGGCACTGCGCGGGCTCAGCGATGCCCTGCGGACGACGCCATGGCGGGACCTCGCGGAACGCCTCGACGCCCTGCAGCGGCGGCTCGCGCCGGCCCTCGAGGAGGCCTTCCGTGACGGCGCCTTCCTGCGCGGCTACAACGACGCCGGCGAGGCCTTCGGCGACGCCTCGACCGGGCCGGTGTTCACCGATGTGCAGGCCTGGGTCCTGCTGGCGCGCGGCGGGACCCTCAGTCAGCGCCGTTCGGCCCTGGATCGGGTGCTGTCGGCCTGTGGCGATGGGCCGCTCACGACCCTCTCGCGGCCCTTTCCGGCCAGTTGGCCGCGGGGGCTCTGCCAGGCCGCGGTCCTCCCCGGCGATGGCGCCAATGCCGGCATTGGCCTGATGGAGGCCGCCTGGTTCCTCCAGGCCATGGCCCTCGAGGGCCGCCATGCCGAGGCCCTGGCACGGTTCCAGTGCCTCGCCCTGCGCCCCCGCGCCGCCGTCGAGGACCGGCCCGGCTTTCCGAGCATCTGCCGCGCGGCACGCTGCCAGGGCCCCGCGGCGCAGTCGCGCGCCTGGTGGCCGGCCGCGGCGACTGCCGTGGACGCCCCGCCCGAGGCCGTGCCGATGGCCTGGGAAGAGGCGGTCCTGCGCTCACTTCTGACACCGCCGCCGCGGCCCTGAGGCCGGGTGGCGGCGTGGCGTGGCGTTGCCGGCGCCTCTCAGGCCCGCAGGCGCAGGATGGCGGCGACGGCCTCCGGGTCGAGGTCGCCATATTCGCCCAGGCGGGTCCCGCGCTGGCGGAAGCGCGCCTCGATGCGCTGCGCCGCCTCGTCGGCGTCGACGCCGTAGTCGCGCAGCCGCGTCGGCATGCCCAGCGAGACCCAGAAGGCCTCGGTCGCCTCGATGGCCGCCTCGGCGCTCTCGACGCCCCAGACGCGCCGGCCGAACTGCGCCAGCTTGGCGCGCTTGCGCTCGAGCTGGTGCTGCCAGACCCCGGGCATGACCACGGCCAGCGACTCGGCATGGTCGAGGCCGTAGAAGGCCGTGAGTTCGTGGCCGATCATGTGGGTCGACCAGTCCTGCGGCACGCCGCAGCCGATGAGGGTGTTCAGCGCCAGCGTCGCGGCCCACATGAAGCCGGCGCGGGCGTCGTAATCCCGCAGGTCGGCCAGGGTCCGCGGGCCGACCTCGATCAGGGTCTGCACCAGGCCCTCCGAGAAACGGTCCTGCACCGGCGCCGCAGCGGGGTAGGTCAGGTACTGCTCCATGACGTGCGCGAAGGTGTCGACGATGCCGTTGCGGATCTGCTTCGCGGGCAGCGAGAAGGTGGTCTCCGGATCGAGGATGGAGAACACCGGGAAGACCAGCGGCGAGCCGAAGGCGAGCTTCTCCTGGGTCTCGCGGCGCGAGATCACCGAGTTGCCGTTGGACTCGGAACCGGTGGCCGGGAGCGTCAGGACTGTGCCGATGGGCAACGCCCGCTTCACCACGGCGCCGCCGCTGGTGAGGATGGCCCACGGCTCAACGCCCTCAAGGCAGGCCGCCGCGGCGATGTACTTCGAGGCATCCAGGACCGAGCCGCCACCGACCGCCAGGATGAAACCGACGCCGTGTTCGCGCACCTTCTCAAGCGCCTTCATGCAGGTCTCATGCAGCGGATTCGCCTCAATCCCGCCGAACTCGACAACCCGCGGATGGCCCGCCAGGGCCGCCTTGACCTGGTCATAGACGCCGTAGCGACGAATCGAGCCGCCACCATACAGCAGGAGGACCGGGACATCCCTCGGAACACGCTCAGACAGCGCCGCGATGGTGCCCTTGCCGAAGACGATGGCCGTGGGGTTGTGGTAGACGAAGTTCTGCATGGGGCTCACTCCTGGGTTCCAGATGACGCACATGGCTCCGTTGGACACCGCAGGCATGGCCTGGTTCGCGGCCACCGGGCGCCGTG
>JAGVUW010000519.1 GCA_019136035.1 Verrucomicrobiota bacterium
GGCGGCGCGGATTGTCGTCAAGGGCATCAACGTGCGCAAGAAGACGACGCGGCGCAGCGCCCAGAATCCGCGTGGCGGCATCGAGAGTGTCGAGTGCCCGCTGCACATCTCGAACGTGATGCTCGAAGAGGTCTACAACGCCAGGCACGCCGAGGGCGCGAAGGCGGCCGACGCCAAGAAGGCCGACGCTGCGCCGGCTTCGGCGGAGTCCTGACTCCGATAAAGCGAGGACCGGATCATGATGAAGAGCGTCCTGTACGAGACGTATAAGAACCAGGTCGTGCCGCAACTGCTCAAGTCGCGCGGCTACGGCAATGTCATGCAGGTGCCGCGGCTGGAGAAGATCGTCATCAATAGCGGCGTCGGCACCGCCAAGGACCGCGAGGTCATGCAGAGCGCGGTCGACACCCTGGCGGCGATCAGCGGCCAGAAGCCGGTGATCACCAAGTCGCGCAAGAGCATCAGCAACTTCAAGTTGCGCGAAGGCATGTCGGTGGGCACCTGCGTGACCCTGCGCCGCGGCCAGATGTACAACTTCCTGTACCGTCTGATCAACGTGGCGCTGCCGCGCGTCCGCGACTTCCGCGGCGTGCCGAAGCGGGCCTTCGACGGGGCCGGGAATTACACCTTCGGTCTGACCGACCAGAGCGTCTTTCCCGAGGTCGATCTGGACAAGACCAAGCACACCATCGGCATGGACATCACCTTTGTGACCACGGCCCGGACCGACGACGAGGCCCGCGAGCTGCTCACACTGCTGGGCATGCCCTTCGAAAACTGAGCAGGAGGCGAACGGTGGCCAGGAAAGCACTGATCAACAAGTCTCAGGCGACGCCGAAGTTCTCGGTGCGGCGCTACAACCGTTGCACGCGGTGCGGCCGCCGGCGCGCCTACATCCGCAAGTTCCAGATCTGCCGAATCTGTTTCCGGGAGCTCGCTGGCAGTGGCCAGATTCCGGGTGTGATGAAGGCCAGTTGGTAGAGCACAGGAGTGATCGCAGCATGAGTATGAGCGACCCCATTGCCGACATGCTGACCCGGATCCGCAACGCCAGTTCGGCCAAGTTGCCCGCGGTCACCATGCCGTCGTCGCGTATCAAGACGGCCATTGCCGAAGTGCTCAAGGAGCAGGGCTATGTCCAGGACTACCGCCTCGAGGACGAGGGCACGCCGCGCAAGGCCCTTACCGTGGAGCTGAAGTACGAGGGCAAGCGCCGCGTCCCGGTGATCGAGGGCGTGCAGCGCGTCAGCAGCCCGTCGTGCCGCATCCATGTCAACCGTGACGAGATTCCGCGCGTCCTGGGCGGCCTGGGGGTTGCCATTCTGTCGACCTCCCGCGGGGTGATGACGGGCCGTGCGGCTCGGCAGCAGAACCTCGGGGGCGAGGTGCTCTGTTACATCTGGTGACGGGCCGACGCCCATCTGTGAAGGAAGGTATCGCAATGTCTCGCATAGGCAACAAGCCGGTCGAGGTGGACAGCCGCGTCAGCGTGCAGGTCGAGGGTTCGACCGTGACCATGAAGGGCCCGAAGGGGACCCTGAGCCTGGTGGTCCCCGAGGCGATCAGCGTGGCCCACGAGGAAGGTCGCCTGACGGTGACGCGCCAGGGCAATGCCGGTCCGGTGCGGGCTCGTCACGGCATGGTGCGCAGCACCCTGCAGAACATGGTGGTCGGGGTTTCCACCGGTTACCGCAAGGCCCTGGAGTTCCAGGGCGTCGGCTACCGCGGTCAGATGAAGGGCGGCCAGGGCCTGAGTCTGAGCCTGGGCTTCTCCAGTCCGATCGAGTATGAGGTTCCCGAGGGGGTCACGGTGACCATGCCGGATCCGACGCACATCGTCATCGAGGGTGCGGACAAGCAGTTGGTGGGCATGGTGGCGGCGACGCTGCGTGGCTATCGTCCCCCGGACTGCTATCAGGGCAAGGGCATCCGCTACGTTGGCGAGCACGTCGCGCTGAAGGAAGGCAAGACGGTTGGCTGACATATCCGCGGCCGGCGGCACGGCGCGTCGGCGGTGCAGGTTCAGGAGCTAGACGTCCGATGAGTACTGTAAGCAGAAAAGAAGCGCGGGTGCGTCGCCACCGGCGTTTGCGGCGGCAGGTGACGGGTACGGCAGAGCGGCCGCGTCTGGCGGTCTGCCGCACCGCTCAGCATATGTATGCGCAGTTGATTGACGACACCCGGCAACACACCCTGGCCTCGGCCAGCACCCTGTCGGCGGCCTTCCGCGACACGGCTGCCAAGACCGGCAATGTCGCCGGCGCCGCGGTACTGGGCAAGCTGATTGCCGAGAAGGCCCTGGCGGCGCAGATCACCGAGGTGGTCTTCGATCGCGGCGGCTTCAAGTACCACGGGCGGGTCAAGGCCTTGGCCGAGGCAGCTCGGGCGGGCGGTCTGAAGTTCTAAGGCGGAACGGGGTTGAGCCGGGCGACCGGCAGGCCCGCGCGGCCCAGACGGGGCAGCGGGTCGCCAACAAGGGAGTTTGATCCGTGGCAGAGCAGAACACGAACAGGCCCACCGCCGACGTCGTCAAGGAAGTCGAAGAGCGCGTGGTGTCCATCAACCGAGTCAGCAAGGTCGTCAAGGGCGGTCGTAATTTCGCCTTTAGCGCCCTGATCGTGGCCGGCGACCGCAAGGGCCGCGTCGGCGTCGGATTCGGCAAGGCCAACGAAGTGGCCGATGCCATTCGCAAGGGCAGCGAGCAGGCGCACAAGGCCATGGTGGCGATCCCGATGTTCGGTCAGACCCTGACGCACGCCGTCGAGGCCGAGTTCCGGGGCAGCCACGTGCTGATGCGTCCGGCGACGCGGGGCACCGGCGTGATCGCCGGCGGCGGCATGCGTGCCGTGCTCGAACTGGGCGGTGTCAAGGATGTCCTGGCCAAGAGCCTGGGTTCGAAGAACCCGGTGAACGTGGTCAAGGCCACGATGCGGGGCATTGCCAAGCTGCGGACCAAGGAGCAGGTGCTCGCCAAGCGCGGCGTCTCGGCTCTGTGATGGCTTTTTGAGGGTGTGAGGCCAACGATGAAGTTGCACGAACTCAGCAATACATTCCGGCGACCGGCCCGCAAGCGGGTCGGGCGCGGTGACAGCTCCGGCAGCGGGCGCACCGCGGGCCGTGGCGAAAAGGGCGCCAAGGCGCGCTCCGGTACGCGCTACCGGCCGCATTTCGAGGGTGGTCAGATCCCGCTGTTCCGGCGCCTGCCGAAGCGCGGCTTTGACAACCCGAATCACACCACGTACCGCGTGGTGAACATCGAGTACCTGGAGGCGAACTTCCAGGCGGGTGCCGAGGTGGACAAGGCGGCCCTGGCGCGTATCGGGCTGCTCAGCCAGCTCGACCTGCCGGTGAAG
>JAGVUW010000572.1 GCA_019136035.1 Verrucomicrobiota bacterium
CCTCCCGGCCCTCGATGCGGACCTCTACGACAAGCTCGCCGAAGACCCGGTCAAGCTCGTCCAACTCTACTACAACCTCCAGAAGGGCCTCTACCGCTTCCGCCAGGGCCAGACCCGCACCCATGACCTCCTCATCGCCTTCGACGACGAGCCCTCGGCGGTCGGCCTGGAGGCCTTCCAGCGCGGCGTCATGGCCACGCCGGACTCGTCGTGGACCTGCGCCACCGGCGTCTTCGGCGAGGTCGCGCCCATGGGCACCGCCTGGTCGTCACGGCTCGACCCGCGCTTCTCTCAGGGCGCCATCGACTACCTCAAGGCCCGCGACAGCCGCCAGGACTACGGCCTGATGAACTTCGGCGACTGGTGGGGCGAACGGCGACACAACTGGGGGAACCTCGAATACGACGACACCCACGTCTTCCTCAGACACTTCGCCCGCACCGGCGATACGACTGCCTGGACCGCCGGCGACCGCGGCGCCAAGCACTACGCCGATGTCGATACCATCCACTACCACGCCGACCCGTGGCGCGTCGGCGCGGCCTACACACACTGCATCGGCCACGTCGGCGGCTTCCTCACCAGCATGCCCGTCGACGGCGGCTCGCTCACCGGCGGGCATTCGCCCTGCCACACCCGCACCGAAGGCCTCGTCGAACACTACCTCCTTACCGGCGACCGGCGCTCGTGGGACGCGGCCGTCGGTATCGCGGATCGCTACGGAAGCTGGTGGCTGAACAACTACGACTTCACCATCTGCCGCGTGCCGGGCTGGCACCTGATCCTGACCCTCGCGGTCTACCAGGTCACCAACGACCCCTTCTACCTCAATGTCGCCCGCATCATCACCGACCGCATCCTCGAGCGCGAGACCCCCGGCGGCGGCTGGCACCGCAATCTGGTTCCCGGGCACTGCTTCTGCCTGCCCCGGCACCGCGGCAACGCCGGCTTCATGGTCGGCGTCATGCTCTCGGGCCTCAAGGGCTACCACCAGGCCACTGGCGACGAGCGCGCCGCCGGGGCCATCGTCCGCGGGGCGCGCTATGTGGTCCGCGAGATGTACGACCCGATCAAGCAGCAGTTCCGCTACACCTCCTGCCCAAACACAGGACAGTCCGACAGCACCGGCCAGCTCCTCTGCGAGGGCATCGCCTACGCCGCCCGCCTCAGCGCCGACCCGGAACTCGTGGCCATCACCCGCGAGCTGGTCACCCGCATGACGGTGCAGTCCTACCGCAGCGCCAGCGCCGGGCGCTTCCTTCCCCAGGCCGCCTGGGATGTGGAACGCCTCGGGCCGGATGCCTACGCCCTCGCCACTCATGACAACGCCGCTGGGCCAACCGTCGAGGTGGTCGCCGACAACCCCACCGGCCGCGACCTGCTCATCACCCTCCTCGACGCTGACCAGGACGCGGTCGTCGAAGCGGTCGCGCCGGATGGCTCCACGCTGGCCCTGGAGGCGGTCAGGGGGACCCTCGGCGAACGTTGCCTCACCGGCACTGCCAAGGGCATGAAGGGCCCCTACCGCCTGCGCTGCCGCGGCGTGTCGCGCCTGGTGACCAACCTCGACGGCGAGGCCCTCGCTGTCGGCGCGCCGACGGCGCTGCACCTGCCGGGGAGGCTGACCCTCGAGGTCGCTGCCGCGGCGCGGGATGGCGCCGCGCTGCGCCTGCAGGGCCGCCAGCGCGGCCGTTACCGCGCCGAGTTCCGCGACGACACCGGCCGGGTCCTGACCGAGGCCTCGTGGCGCGGCGGCGCACGGTCCGACTGGCAGCGCCTCGCCTGGCCAACTGCGGCCACGCCCACGGCGGTCCTGCGCCTCCACGTCGAGGGCCCCGAGGGCGCCGTGCTCCTCCAGGCCGAGGGCGTGCCCCCCTACCTCTCGGCGCCTTCCGGGAAGGTCTTCCGCGCCGGACAGCCCCTGGCGGCATTCTCCTCCGGCAACCCGCTCCGCCCCGGCGCCGGGATGGCCATCGCCCTCGACGCCTCGAGCAGCACCGACGCTGACAACGACATCGTCGACTACGCCTGGAGCATCGCCGGCCAGGCCGTCGCCAACGGCCGCACCGCCACCCTCGACCTCGCGGCCCTGCCCGCCGGCGGCGACGGCCCGAATCAGGAGGTCGACATCACCCTCACGGTCCGCGATGCCTTCGGCGCCACCGACACGACCTCACAGCGCCTCGCCGTGGCGCCGGCGTGGTTCCTCAACCTCGACCCCGCCAGCGCGGTCCTCGTCGAGGCCGAGAGCTTCTCCGCCGAGGGCGGCGGCAAGGTCCGCATCGTCAGCGACCGCATCGGCCACTCGGGCAGCATGCTGACCGGCTGGCACGAAAGCCCGGAGCACTGGCTGGAGTGGACGGTGGCCGTGCCGCGCGACGGCGACTACCGCGTCATCCTTAAATACGCCACCGACAGCCTGGCGACCCACCGCAGCCTGACCCTCGACGGGCAGTCGCCCGGCAAGGCCTTCGAGCGCTTCCACCTGCCCCCGACCGGCGGCTTCTGCACGGCCCGCAACGACTGGCGCTACCACACCCTCGGCGGACCCGAAAGCCCGGCCGCCCTCCGCCTCAGCGCCGGCACGCACCGCCTGCGCCTGGCCAACCTCGGCGACGGCTGCGCCCTGGACTTCATCGTCCTGGCGCCGTTCGCCAGCCCGGCTGCCAAGCCCTGAGCAGGCACCGGGTGCCGCCGTGCCCGGGGCCTGCCGGAAAGGGACACAAGCGACCCAAGGGACTCCAGGATGGGGTCCCGCAGTCCCCCGTCGCGCGGAGGTCCCCGGTGTCCCCCGCCCGCTTCAGCGTTCGGCGTTGGACGTTGGGCGTTGAGCGTTCCCTTCCCCGTGTCCCCGGTGTCCCCCGTGTCCCCCGTGCCTTACTCATGGCCGGCCGGGGCCGGCGAGGTGCCGGGAGACGTAATCACGGGGGGCGCAGCCTTCGATCGCCTTGAAGGTGCGGGAGAAGTTGAACGGTGAGCTGAAGCCGAGGTGGTCGGCGGTCTCCTGGACGTTCAGACGCGTCGAGAGCAGGAGGCGCGTGGCGGCACGGATGCGGCTGTGCAGGATGGCTTGGTAGGGCGTCTGGCCGGAGGCCTTGGGGTAGGCGTGGGCCAGCCAGGACGGGCTGACGTTCAGCGCCGCGGCGAGAGCCGCTACGGAGATCGGGCGGTGGACGTTCTCGTCGAGGAAGCGGGCGACGCGCACCTGCAGGGCCTCCTCCGGGTTGCCCTCCAAAGCCAGTCGGCGCTGCGCCGGCGCCACCTCCGTTGAGGTCGGCAGCATGCCGATGCACTCCAGCATGAAGCCGTAGCCGAGGATGTCCATGGCGGCGCCGTGGACCAGAAAGCG
>JAGVUW010000223.1 GCA_019136035.1 Verrucomicrobiota bacterium
CTCCTGCACGGCGAGGCCATAGCGCAGGGCCAGCGACTCCATGGCGCAGCGCAGGATCTGGCCGGGGGTCTCGGGGACCGGCTGGCCGGAGTCGCGGCAGAACGCCGCGATGCGCTCGGGCATGCCCCCGGGGGCCACGAAGACCGCGGCATTCGGGTCGATCAGCGAGCGGAACGGCTCCGCCGCCTCGGCCAGGTGCATCATCTCGTCGAAGGACACCGCCTGGCCGCGCCGCTGCCAGTCGCGACGGCACTCCTGGATCAGCCAGAGGCCCATGATGTTCTTGAGGAAGCGTGTGGTGCCGCCCAGGCCGCCCTCGTTGGTGTAATCGGCGGCCAGCGAGGCCGGCGTGATGACGGGGGCATCCAGCTCGACGCCGAGGAGGCTCCAGGTGCCGCTGCTCAGGTAGGCCCAGGACGACCCCGGCTCGGCCGGCACGGCGGCGACGGCCGAGGCGGTGTCGTGGCTGCCGACGAGGATCACCGGGATGGGCTCGCAGTTCAGCTCGGCGCAGAGCGCCGGCCGCAGGGGACCGGCCAGGGTGCAGGGCGGCGTGAGCGGCGGCAGGAGGTGCCGCGGCAGGCCCAGGGCGTCGACCACATCCCAGGCCCAGCCGCCGGTGCGCGGGTCGAGGAGCTGCGAGGTGCTGGCGATGGTGTACTCCGCCGAGACATTCCCGCAGAGCAGGTAGGTCAGGGCATTGGGCATGAAGAGCAGGGTCCGGGCACTGGTGAGGACCGGGTCCTGGTCGCGCACCATGGCGGCGAGCTGGAAGGCTGTATTAAAGGTCAGGAACTGGATGCCGGTGCGTTCGTAGAGCCGCTCACGCGGGAGCCGCGCGAAGGCCCACGGCAGGATATCGGCGGTGCGCGGATCGCGGTAGTGTCTGGGGAAGCCGGCGAACTTGCCCTGGCTGTCGAGGAGGGCGACGTCGACGCCCCAGGTGTCGACGGCCATGCCGGCGAGGCTGACGCCCTCGGCCAGGGCCTTGGCCAGGCCGGTCTTGAGTTCGGTGAACAGTCCGAGGAGGTTCCAGTAGAGGCCGCCGTCCACATCGACGGGGCCGTTCTCGAAGCGGTGCACCTCGCGCAGCTCGATGCGGCCGTTGTCGACGCTGCCGAGGATGGCCCGGCCGCTGGAGGCGCCCAGGTCGAAGGCGAGGTAGTGGCTCATATCGCGTCGCTCCCTGGTCCGTTCGCGGCCGTGTCGAGCCGCGGCCGGGCCGCCCTTCGGCGCCGCTCTGGCTGGAGTCCCCGTCGCGGCCACGGCGCCACGCCCCATACCATGCCGCGAGGCGTGGTTTTCGCCAGCCCGTCCGCGCCGCCCGGGCAATGCCTCCACAAACGATGAGCCGCGCCCCACCGCCCGAACTCAACGGACCGGTTCCTCGTCACCGGGACGGGCCGCGGCCGGCCCGCTCACGACACCGGCGCCAGGCTGGCGTCCATCACCGGCAGGAGGGGCTCGCGCGGTGCGGCCACGCTCACGAAGAACTGCCGGAAGCGGCCTTGGCCCGGCAGCCAGTCGACGACGTTGAAGGCGCCCTGCAGGGTCAGCGACCCGGCGCAGACCTCGCCGCGGCCGTCGGCCTCCCAGCGCGCGAACGGCCGGTGGATATGGCCGCTGAGGACGAGGTCGAGGCGGCCGCCGCGGAGGTGCCCCCAGAGCAGCTCGGCGCCGTCCAGGCGACGGCGGCGGGCGAGGGGCCTGCCATCGGCTTCGCGCAGGGGGAAGTGCGATACCACCACACGGCACTCGCCGGGCTGGCGCGGGGCCTCGAGGCGTGCCGTCAGCCAGGCGCGGGCGGAGGGGCTCAGCGCCCCCGCCGACGAGAACCACGACATCGGCCGGGCGCCGTCGACCAGGAGCAGCCGCAGGCCGCCGAAGGACCACTCCACGGGGAGGCTATCCAGGCGCCAGCGGCCGCGGTTGAGGTGGTCGAAGGCCTCCTCCAGGGCGCGCCGGCAGGGCGCCGCCGTGACGTAGGCGTCGTGATTGCCGGGGACATAGGCGAAGCGCTCGCCGAAGGCCCGCCGCAGCGGCTCGAGGAGCGCGCCGCCGGCGTGCAGCTCTTCCGGCGAGCCGACCGCGCTGATATCGCCGGTGCACAGGACGATCTCGGGCTTGAGGGCCTCGATCTGGACGAGGGCGCGCTCCATGTAGGCGCGATGGAAGTGCCGGGCGCGCCGCAGGAGGTGGTTGCACGCCCCCAGGGCGCGCTTGTCCAGGAGCGCGCCCGGCGAGCGCGGGATCATCCCCACGTGGAGGTCCGATAGGTGTACGATACGCATGGGGCAGAGGTGACCCGGGCGACCCTCCAGGGCGAGCCGCGCCGGGTTCAGGGTTCGCCGATGAGTTCCTGCAGATCAGCGGCCATCGCCGCGCTCTCGTCGGGGTACTGCTCCCGCAGGAAGGTCGCCATGGCGCGGGCGCGGGCGCGGCCGGCGTCGCCCTGCTGCACGAGCTGTCGGATCTGCTGGACGATGGCCTCGGCCTCGGCCCGTCGCAACGACGGCTCGATGGCCGCCAATTCGTCGAGAAGCGGCTGTGCCTGCGGCTTTCCCGCCGCCTCGAGGCGTTTGCGGATCTCGGCGGCGAACTGCTCGCGGGCCAGGAGGTAGGCGCCGAAGAACATCTGGCGCTCGGCGGCGTCGCGCTGGCCGAGTTCCCACGCCTTCTCGGTCAGCTTGTCAAGCTGGACCGGCGTCACCTCGGCGAAGGGTATCTCGAGGGTCTCGAGGGCCTCCTCGCGCTGGCCCTTGGTGTAGGTGACCCGGCGCGACTGCAGCTCGACATCCTTGAAGCCGATGCGGCTGACGCGCCACTCGGCGCGTCCGGGCGCCGCCACCGGCAGGGCCAGGCCGGCGAGGAGGTCCTTGCTGTTGACGATCGACTCAAAGAGCGTCTTGGCCATGCCGATGGCCTCCTGCCGCAGGGCGGCCCAGCGCTGCAGTGCCTCGTCGCGTTCTGTCGTCATGGGTACGAACAGGCGGCTGGCCTCGTCGAACTGGTGCCGGCGGCAGAGCTCGGCGGCCTGAGTGCGGAGGGCCTCCTTGCGCTCCCCCTGCTCGGCCAGGCGCCGGGCTTCCTCTTCACGGCGGCGGGCGTCGGCCTCCTCCTGGCGGCGGCGTTCGGCCGCCGCCTCGGCCTCGGCCTGGGCCCGGGCGCCGGCCTCGGTGGCCTTGGCCTGGGCCGCCGCCGCCAGGTCGGCCCAGCCACTGCGCTCGGCCGCCAGGAGCGGCTCGCGCGCCTGCGCCAGATCGGCCTCGACGTACGGCCCGGCGAGTTCCTGCAGGGCCGCGGCCTGGTCGTGGTCAAAGCCGGCCTCGGCGACCAGCGCCGCCAGGGC
>JAGVUW010000403.1 GCA_019136035.1 Verrucomicrobiota bacterium
GGCCGTGCTGCTCTCCGACCGCTACATCACCGGGCGCTTCCTGCCCGACAAGGCGATCGACGTCATCGACGAGGCCGGCTCGCGCGCCCGCATCGCCTCGATGGTCCGTCCGCCCGATCTGAGCGACATCGAGAAGCAGATCGAGGAGGTCGAGCGCTCCAAGCTCACGGCGGTCGAGGAGCAGCAGTTCGAGGCGGCGGCGTCGCTGCGTGACCAGGAGAAGACCCTGCAGGCCCGTCTGCAGGAAGCCCAGGAGGCCTGGGCCAAGGAGCGCGCCGAGAATGTCGTGACTATCGACGACGACGCCATCCGGGTGGTGGTCGCCAAGATGAGTGGCGTGCCGCTGGAGCGTCTGCAGCAGGGCGAGGCCAGCCGCCTCCTGGCGATGGAGGACACCCTGCGTCAGAAGGTGATCGGGCAGGACGCGGCGGTGAGCGTGGTGGGCCGGGCTCTGCGGCGGTCGCGGGCGGAGCTGAAGGACCCGCGTCGGCCGATCGGCTCGTTCATCTTCCTGGGTCCGACCGGTGTGGGCAAGACCTACCTGGCCAAGGTCCTGGCCGAGTTCATGTTCGGTGACGCCGACGCGCTGATTCGCCTGGACATGTCCGAGTACATGGAGAAGTTCAACGTCAGCCGCCTGATCGGCTCGCCCCCGGGCTATGTCGGCCACGAAGAGGGCGGCCAGCTCACGGAGCGGGTGCGCCGGCGGCCTTACTCGGTGGTGCTCTTCGACGAGATCGAGAAGGCTCACCCCGACGTCATGAACATCCTCCTGCAGATCCTCGAGGAGGGCCAGCTCACCGACAGCGTCGGCAGCCGCATCGACTTCCGCAACACGGTCGTGGTCATGACCTCGAATGTCGGCGCCATGGATATCCAGCGGCCGGCCTCGATGGGCTTCGCCGGCGCCGGCGACACCGCCGATGCCGATTACACCAAGCTCAAGGAACGCCTCGAGGACAGCGCTCGGAAGGCCTTCCGGCCGGAGTTCCTCAACCGTGTCGATGAGGTGGTGGTCTTCCGTCAGCTCAGCCGCGAGGACCTCCTGCGTGTGGTCGATCTGGAGGTCACGAAGATCCAGGAGCGCCTGGCGACGCGTCAGATCGAGCTGGTGCTCGATGACAGCGCCAAGGTCTTCCTGCTCGACAGCGGCTTCCGGCCCGAATACGGCGCGCGCCAGTTGCGGCGTGCGGTCGAGAGGCACCTCGAGGACCCGCTCTCCGAAGAGATCCTGCGGGGCACCTACGTCGGCCGCTACCGCATCCAGGCCCGCGCCGAGGGTGGTCGCATCGTCTTTCAGGCGCGCAAGCTGCCGGCGCGGCAGGGCTCGCGAGGCTGAGGACCGACGTGCCTTTTCAGCTCCATATCCGGCAGAACCTCGAGGCGGCCCGGGACCACTTTGGGCCGGGCCAGGTGCGCACCTTCACCGACGGCACCGTGCGCATCGGCTCGGACGCCGCCTGTGAATGCCGCCTGGACGGCCCCGAGTTCGCGCCCTGCCAGGTCATCCTGGAGGTCGGCGCGGGCCGGCCTGGCGCCGTGACGGCCCGGCCGGGCGAGGGCAGCGCGGGCACCTACCTGAATCAGTCGCCCCTGGATGGCCCGGCCGTCCTGCGCAGCGGCGACCAGCTCCGCGTCGGGCATTGGACGCTGCGCTTCCTGCGGCTGCACGGCAAGGCGGAGCGGAGCCGGGCCTTCCAGGGCGTCGCCTGGCTGGCGAAGGCCGCGATTGTGGCGATCCTGGCGGCCGAAGTCGCCATCGTGGCCTGGCTGCCGCGGCACCTGCATCAGATGGCGCTCTGGCAGTCACAGATTGCCCGCCATCGTGTCGTCGATGTCCTGGACCGCCTCGATCGGGCCAACCGCAAGGCGCAGCCGGTCAGCGGCCTCGAGCGCGAGGTCCGCCTGGCGGTGGGTCGCGAACTGAAGCGCCGTGCCGACTACATCACCGAGTATGGCGCCGAGCTGGGTGCGGAGCGCACCCGTCTCCTCTACGACGAACTCCTGGGTTTCGAGCGCGTTCTGGAGCACCTGGCGGCGGGGACGCTGCCGCCGCCCCTGCCGACGCTCGATCGTGACGCCGGCGTGCAGGCGCTCCTGGCCGCGCGTCGTCAGCCGTGAGGTACCTATGGCAGATGCGGATCTGGTTCCCTTCGTCGGGCGCTTCCGTGAGAGCCGTGTCGGGGTTCTCGGCGACCTGATGCTCGACCGCTATATCTGGGGCAGCGCCACGCGCATCTCCCAGGAGGCCCCGGTGCCGGTGGTGCGGGTGCGCCGCGAGTCGGCCTCACCCGGCGGCGCCGCCAATGTCGTGCGCAACCTCGCCTCGCTCGGGGCGCGGACGGCCACCTTCGGAGTGATTGGCGCCGACCGCCATGGCGAGACCCTCGCCGGCATCCTGCGCGAGGCCGGCGCCGGCCTCGACGGGGTCGTGGTCACGCCCGGCCGCGAGACCACCGTCAAGACTCGCGTCATCGCCGGCAGTCAGCAGGTCGTGCGCATCGACCGCGAGCAGACCGGCGAACTCCCGGAGGCCTGCCGGCAGGAACTCGTGGCGCGCATCGGCGCGGCGGTGCAGTCGCAGGCTATCGACGCCCTCATCATCGAGGACTACGCCAAGGGCGTCCTCGACCGCGCCCTCGTCGAGCAGGTCGTCGAGATCTGCCGGCGCGGCCGGGTCTTCGTCACCCTCGACCCCCACCCGGCCAACCCCTTCAACCTGCACGGCCTGCGGCTGATGACGCCCAACCGCGCCGAGGCCTTCGCGCTGGCGGCCATGCACGAACAGCCCACCGTCCTGCCGCTGTCTTCCGACGAGGCCCTGATGCGGGTCGGGCAGCGCCTGACCGAGCTCTGGGGGCCGGAGCTGCTCCTGGTGACCCTGGGGGCCGACGGCATGGCCCTGTTCGCCGCCGGGAAGCCCCTGCTGCATATTCCCACGGAGGCGCGCCAGGTGTTCGATGTCTCGGGCGCCGGCGACACGGTCATGGCGGTGTTCGTCCTCGGCCTGCTGGCCGGGGCCACGGCCGCCGAGGCGGCGCGGCTGTCGAACCACGCCGCCGGGATTGTCGTCGGGCGCGTCGGCACCGCCGCCGTGACCCCGGCCGAACTCGAGAGTGCCCTGCGGGGCGAGTGCGGCGTCGCCGTCGCCGGGCCCCTGATTCCGGGAGTGTGAACGCCATGGCCACGCCACAGACAGTCGCCGTCATACCGGCACGCTACGCCAGCAGCCGCTTCCCGGGCAAGCCCCTGGCCCTGATCGCCGGTCGGCCCATGATCCGGCGGGTCGTCGAACAGGTCCGCGCCTGCCCGGCCGTCGATGAGGTCATCGTCGCCACCGATGAC
>JAGVUW010000067.1 GCA_019136035.1 Verrucomicrobiota bacterium
CCGGGCGTCGGCAGCACGGCCTGGCAGCCCTTCATCACAGCCCTGGACGAGGTCGCACCGACATGCATCCGGACCTTCGAGGTCGGGGCCAATGGCGCCGATCCCGAGGCCGTCCTCCGAGAGGTGACCCGCCTGCGCGACGCATGGGCGGCCTCCTGACGGGACATGCGCAGGGATGCGCATGCCACCTCCCATAGGACGCCTGGTCGGCCTCCTGACGGGACACGCGCAGGGATGCGCATGCCACCTCCCATAGGGCGCCCGGTGCGCCGGGGACACGGCTGACGGGTGGAGCAGGTTGACAGGCCCCTGGCAGGTTCCGGCGTTCACCACTCCAGGATCTGTCCGAAGCCCACCGCCGAGAGGGCCTCGAGGCGAGCCCAGCCGCCCTCGAGGGGCACCACCCTGGCGCGGATGGTGATGGCCTGCGCCAGCGGGTCGGCGGCATCCGCAAGCACGACGATCGCGACGGCCTCGCCGAGGGCACTGCCGCTGACGCGACCCGGCCACGTGTCGCCGTTCGACAGCCTCAACAGGGCCGTGCCCCCGATGGCTCCGGCGTCCTCCGTGAGCTGCAGACGCAGCGTCCAGGTGCCATCCATGGGGGCGGGTATCGGCATGGCAATAGGCTCGCGCGCCAGGCGGGTGACGGCAGCCCCGTTCCGGAGGCTGCCGGTGAGGTACCCACGGAGCATCCGGGCGGGGGCGTCGACAGCGAGGTCCAAGGTGAATGCCACCGCTACCGCCCGCGCGCGGTCGTTGCCCTGCAGGGCGCCGTTAAGGACGATGGCACCGCGAGCGCCCCTGACGCCGCCGCGGATCGGCATGGTCAGGACCGTGCCGGGGTCGAGGGCGTAGGTGGCCAGGCCGCTCAGGCGGCCCCGAGCGTCGTGGATCATGCGCAGGGTCAGCGGCGCCCCGGCGGCGGTGGTGGTTGTCGTCCCGGTCAGGTTCCACCAGGCGCGGCCCTGAGCGGCGCCGAGCGTGTCGATCGTGGCGAGGAACTCGCCCTCGAGAGACGGCGCCGGCCCGGCCGCACGGAAGCGCGCCGTCAGGACCAGATCGGCGCTCACGGCCCGCGCCGTGCGCGGGTTCTCAGCCGCGTCGGGCGAGGCGTCGTCCCAGCTCTCGAAGACTGCTCCAGGGGCGGCGACGGCGGTCACCGGCTGGCTGTCCTGGCCATGGGCAATGACCTGGACCGGGGGGCCTTCGAGGTGGCCGCCAGGAACTGGGCCGGCCACCTGGAAGGTCACCGTAACCCAGGCATCCACAAGGCACTCGAAGCCCCCCGCCGGCGACCAGTTCCCCGCCGCATCGCGCTCCTGCACGTAGAAGGTGTGGACGCCCTCCGCCAGGGCCGCCGTTGGCGTCCAGGCGGTCGCGGCAGTGAGGGTGGCGTCGGTCTCGAGGTCGTCGTTGTCGAGGCGCCAGCGGTAAGTCCCGGCGCCGTCGAGGCCGCCGCTGCTCCACGACCAGGCGGGCCTGCCGGTGTGGTCGACGGCGGTGCCAGCCACCACCGGTGCCGCCGGCGGGGTGTTGTCGAGCAGTGCCCAGACCGTCGTCACGGGGCTCGCGTTGCCGGCGCGGTCGATGGCCTGGACATGGATGTAGTGGCGGCCATCGCCGTCGTCCTGGCTGGCGCTGGTGGTGCTGTCGTAGGCGCCCGCGGGGATCCCGCTCGGGTCGGTGTCGACGCGGGCGCGCCAGCGGATCTGGCTGTCGGCATCGGCAGCGCCCCAGGTCCAGGTCACCTGGCGCTGCGGTGCCGCCTGGTCGGCCAGGCCCACGACCTCGGGCGGCAGCGGGTCGACGAAGACATCGAAGAAAGCCGCGGCGGCATTGCCGGCCGCGTCGATCGCGGTCAGACGCAGGCGGTGCACGCCCGGGTTGACCAGATCGGCCTGGTGGGCGAACGCGGTGCCGGCGACGACGACGGCACCCAGCGGCCGGGCGGCGGTCTCGTCGTGCAGGCGCACGGTCAGCCCCGCCTCGGCCAGGGCGGCGTGCACGGTCAGCACCGGGGTGTTGGTGATGCCGTCGCTGTCAGAGAGGCCGGTGTCGGGCACGACCGCGAGACCGGCGGGCGGCGCCGGCGGCGTTGTGTCGAGCCGCCAGGGCACCTCGGACAGGCCGTCGCCCGGGTTGCCGGCGAGGTCGCGCACGGCACTCAGGTCCACAGTGAAGACATAGGCGCCCTCGGCCGCCGCGCTCAGACCGGCGACCCGGAAGCGCGTCGGGGTCTCCGCGACCACCTCGACGGCGGCGTCGATGAGATCCGCGCCGCCGTCGCGGCGCAGGCTCAGCACGGCGGGCGTCAGCGAGAGCGGCTCGATCGGCTCCGAGAAGACCACGACCACCGCGCTGACCGGCTCAGCCGAGACGCCCGGGAAGGGCTCCGGAGTGAGGCTCACCACCGTGGGCGGCGTGGCGTCCATGGTCCACGACAGGCTGCGCATGCCGGCGCCGGCAGTGCCGCCGGCATCGCGCACTCCCGTCGCGTCGATGCTCACCTCGTAGCGCCCGTCGGGCGCCGTGCTCGCGGCCAGGCCGTCGAGGCGGAACTGCCCGTCGCCCAGGTCGCCGAGCGCCACCGGACCGCCCCAGGGCACGGGATCGCCATCGCGGCGGAGAGTGATGTCCTCAAGGCCGAAGCTGCCCGCCTCGAGGGCCTCCGAGAAGACCACGCCAAGCGCTCCCACGGGGGCGTTCCGCAGGGGCGTGTCGACGCCGGAGATGGCGAGCACCAGCGGCGCCTCGCCGAGGGTCGTCCACGACAGCACCGCCACGCCGCTGCCCGGATTGCCGGCCAGGTCGGTGATGCCGTCCTGGGCGACGTCGAGGTGGTAGGCACCGCCGGCCGTAGTCAGCGTCGTCAGGCCACCGAGCCGGAACACCGCCGGGGCGAGCTGCGTCAGCGTAGCCACGCCGGCGAGGAGATCCGGCCCGCCGTCGCGGCGGAGGGCCATCGCGGCCAGGCTGAGGCTGGCCGGGTCGACCGGCTCGGAGAAGGTGATGTCAAGGCTGTCGACGGGGTCGACGACCGGGTAGTCGCCGGGCGACTCGAAAGCCAGCACCCGGGGCCCGGCCTGGTCGCGCGACTGATAGAACAGCGTGTAGGTGCCCGTCGAGCCGTCGTCGAGGAGGTGCAGCCGGTTCTCCAGGCGCGGCCGCAGCCCGAGGCCGAGGAAGGTCCGATCGGTCTGCCAGGCGTTCTCCATGGGCAGGTCGCTGGTGGAGCCGCCCGGGTGGTGGCGCTGCACGCGCACCAGGCGGTACTCGGCGCCGCCGGGGTCATCGGTGCGCAGGTAGGTCCAGCCCGGCCCCATGGCGGCCTGCAGGGTAATGACCCGATGCCCCGGCATCACCGGGCCGTCGTGGCTGACGCCAGCGGCCAGGCCGACGGGCAGGACGGTGCCATCGGAGAGGTGCAGGGCGTCGGGCAGGTCGAGGCTGTCGTTGACCGCGTTCACGAGGAAGTCCGGCTTGCCGTCGTCGAGAGCGCCGTCGGCCCGGACGGTGTGGATCAGCTCGTGGATGGCGACCGACTTGATGATCGAGAGGCGGTCGTCGTTCCAGGGGTCGAGGTGCCGGAAGGTCGCCGAGTACTCGACGAAGAGTCCCTGCATCGTCGAGGTCATCCACCACCGGCCGATCTCGATGTCGCCGGGAGCGACCTCGCCGAAGTCGGCGGTCAGGCTGGGCTGCAGGGGCTCGCCGGCGACCTCCGTGGCGAGGATCTGGAAGCCGATGAGGAGGCCCTTCTCGTTGTCGATGATGGCCGGCTGGGCCGACTCCAGGCGCAGGTTGCGGGCGGCGCCGGCGCCGCGATTGCGCACCATCACCGCCAGCTCGTAGGGCACCGAGGGCTCAATGACGCCCTCAGTCCAGGGGTCGTCGCCGAGGACATCGCGCTGGTGGTAGTAGGCCAGCTCCAGCTCGGGCTGCGGGTAGACCGTGATCGGCGCCGGCGTCATGGCGGTGCTGACCACGACGCCGCCATCGCGGTACTGCAGGGTGCCGCCGACGTAGTAGACCGTCGGCCCGGACGGCGCCGCATCCGTGGTCGGGATCAGCGTCCATACCGCCCGGGCACTGCCGAAAGGCGGGACCTGGCCGGTGCCGTCGACCGCGCCGATGTCGGTCAGGATCGGATCGCGCACGGCGAAGCGATCCGTCACCGGCTGGCCGGCCGCGTCGAAGACCTGGACGGTCACCCCGACCGCCTCGAGGGTCGTGCCGACGCGGTTTTCCAGGACCAGGGTCGCCTCGAAGGCATCGCGGGTCTGGACGGCGCGCTGGTTGAGCTGCAGGCGGACGCGGGCGCAGACGCCGCCGCCGTCCAGCTCGCTGGTGAGGGCCGCCATCACCTCGACGCGGGCCGCCTCCATGGCATCGGCAAGCGAGTCATAGCCATCGGCGGTGACCTCGGCGAGCGCCTGGCTGTGGAGATCGACGCGGGCCTGGAGGCGGTCCAGGGCGATGAAGTCGAGGCTGGCGCCGGCGGGGACGTCGGCGCTGTTCAGAATCCCGGCATCCCAATAGTCCAGGGAGCGATTCCATCGTGCCACAAAGCGCGCGACCATGGCCGGATCGACGCCCGCCGGGAGGACCCCGACCGCGAGAGCCGCGCCCTCGGCGCTGGAGAGCCGCCGGCCCTCGTCCGACGTCTCGGCAGTGGCCTCGAGGAAACGCCCGAAGAAGGCCTCCAGATCGACCGCGCCATCGGGGTGCAGCCAGGCGCCGTCGCCGAGGACCTCGAGGATCCAGTCGAGCTGCGACATCATCTGCAGGACACGCCGTTGCAGGAGGGCCACCGCCGCGTCGTAGTCGTCGAGGCCCTTGCCGGCGCCGCTGCCGTCGGGAGTGACGCCCTTGAACCACCACGACGACGGCCACCGGAAGTTCGCCAGGTCGCAGAACTCGTCGGCGGCCGGCGGATGGCCGGGCAGACCGTCGCAGGCGTGCTTCAGGCTGCAGAAGCAGCGCACGGCGTCGAAGACCTTCCCGGGGATGCCCAGATCCGCCAGGCAGCCGACGCCGGCATAGAGGCAGTTCACGAGGTGCGATGGCCACGACCCGCCCGGCGGCGGTCCGCCGAGGCAACTGCCGAGCCCGGAGCCGCAGTCCAGGCCGGGGATGAAGCCGATGACGCAGTTGACCAGCTCGCCGAGGCGTTTCTGCACGCACTCGTCGCAGATGCTGGTGCCCGCGGCGACCGTGCCCGACCCGGAGACACTGCCCCCGCCCCCGCCGCCGCCCCCGCCGCCGACGATGCCGCCCGGGCATGACGCGCCGATGTTGGAGACGTGCACATCGGCACTCCCGGAGACGCTCCACGGCCCGCAAACAAAGCTGTAGAGCACCGATACCGGCAGCGAGCAGGAGACGTCGGCCTTGGCGCCTTTCTCGGGCACCGCGATGCGGGTCATGGTCACCGGGACCACCAGCGAGGAGCGCGCCGGCAGGGTACCCAGGTCAGCCAGGAGCGGCGTGATCGTGTACCACGGGTGCTCGCCGATACTGAAATGGGCCCCCTGCGCCGCGATCCAGCCATGGTTGCGCACGGTCAGATTCACGGTGCGGCTCTGCCCGACCGCGTCGAGCCCAGCCAGGTCGAGGATGGTCGGCTCGATGGTCACCACCGGCGCCGGGACATTCGTCTCGAAGACTGCTTCGATGATGATCTCGGAGACGTCCTCGACCTCGGTGGGAACGACCGTCCAGACGTAGCGCACGGTCTGTCGCGACAGGAAGACCGTCTCCTCGTTCGCCACGGCGGCGCTGACGAAGACGACGCCGCGGTAGCCGGCGTGGTCGACGGCGCTGACCTCGATCTGGTAGTAGTCCTCGGGCAGGAGGGGGAAGACGGCGATGCCGTCGGCGTCAGTGACGGCCGTGGCGACAGGGTCGTCGTCATAGGCGTCCTTAACGACGACGGTCGCGCCCGCCAGCCGCGGCGCGCCCGGGCTGTAGTAGGTATGCTCGTCGACGGCCGTGATGGTCAGCGACCCGGTGGCCTCGGAGACATGCCGGAAGGTGAACGGCACGCGGCGCTCGGGGCCATTGGCGGGGATCAGCACGATCTGGCCACGGTACGGCCCGAGCGGCAGCGTCGCGTCGGGCTGCAGAATCAGATCGACCGGGGCCGTGGCGCCCGGCTCCAGCGGGCCGAACAGCGGCGGCGTGCCGAGCTTCAGCCACGGCGCCGCCGGCAGGCTCACGCGCACCTCGAGCGCCGGCGCCGCGCCGACGTTGCTCACCTCGAGGTGGACGGTACGGCTCTGGCCGGCCAGCATGGCCGCGACCGCCTCGGCGGGCGTCACCACGAGGTCGGGGTCGGGCTGGATGACGGCGATCGGCACGACCACGTCCGTCGCGCCGGTCTCGAGGCTGCTCAGACGAAGCGTCACCGTCGCCGCGACCGGCGGCACCGCACTGGCGCTCAGCCAGAGCGTCACCCCCGCGGCGCCCTGCCCCGGCAGCGCCCCAAGCGCCTCGGGGTCGATCCCGGCATCGACCTCGACCGGGGCCGCGAGGACCGCGACAGAGACGGCGGAAACCGGCGCGTCGCCGCGGTTGCGCAGGACCATCGCCACGGCCTTGGCGACCTCGCCGACCACCACCGTCGGCGGCGGCGTCAGGGCATCCAGAGCGAGGCCGACCAGGTCGAAGGCATCCTGCACCGGCGCCTGGCTCTGGCCGGGGTGGCAGGCGCCCACGGTGTAGTGGCCGCCCTCGTTCGCCAAGGGCGTCCAGGTGGTATGGAACTCGCCCTGGTCATCGGTGAGGGCCGAGATGACGCGGGTGACGCCGCGGACGACGATGTGGAGGTTAACCAGGACCCGGGCCGCCGGCTGGCCGCTGCCGAAGAGCCAGGCGCGGCCGTTCAGCGGCACGGGCGTGCCAAGGCCTGCCACGTCAAGACCCGCGCTCACCGTCGCCGCGTAGGCCGACTCGACCTGCAGGGGCACCGCCGCGACGCCGAGGTTGTTCCCCTCATTCAGCTCCTCGACACGGCCGCCGACATCCGTCTGCGCCATCAGCCAATACGTCCCCGCCGTCAGCGGCGCCCTTACGGTCAGGGTGCGTTCGAAGCCGGCGTCACCCGGCGGCGCCGGCAGCGGCCCGGGCACCGCCATCGTGCTCAGGAGCCGGTCGTCGCCGAGGGCCGCGTCGGTGGAGAGCAGCAGGCGGTCCTCCCAGCCGAACGGCACCGCCGCCGCGGCCAGGCCGCGGTTCTCGCTGCGGAGGCGGACCTCGAACCACGACTCGGAGAGGACCGCGGCCGGCGCCGCGACCACCGCCACGGTGAGGTCGGGAAGGCTCGGCAGAGACAGGTCGATGGCGACGCTGACGAGGAGGTTGTTGCCCTCGTCGGCCTCCGAGACTGCCCCGTCCGCGTCAGTGACGAGGATCAGGTACCACAGCCCGGCGCTCACACTGCCGTCGAGCGGCAGGGCCACGGCCCGGCTGGCGAGGTAGGGCTCGTCCGGGTCGAGGGCCTCGGCCGCGGGCGTGAAGGTCCCCAGGGCATAGTCCTCCGCGGGGCTGAGGTTGGCGTCTCGAGAGAGCCAGACCGCGTCCTGCCAGGTGACCGCCAGGGGCAGCGCGCCGAGGTGTCGCACGACCCACTCGACCGCGATCGTATCGCCGAAAGCGGCCTCGACCACCGCCGGCGTGAGGCTCTCGGCAACGAGGTCGGGCGGCGGCACCGCCTCGACCCGCAGCGTCCCGTCGGCCGTGGCAAGGTTCGTCGCCTGGTCCGGTGACTCCGCCACCAGGTCGGTGTGGTCGGCACGCACAAAGACCTGGAACTCGCCGGTCACGCCGGCCGGCAGCGGCCCGGTCCAGGAGCCCGGAGCCGTGGCGCCGGGAGCGAGGGCGCCCACGTGCAGCACGTCGGCAAGGACGAGGTCGTCGAGGTTGCCGACGATCGCGTCACGGGAGAGGATCAGCCGGTCGATCCACGCGTCCACCGTGCCGTCGGGCTCGCCATTGCCGGTGACGCCGGGGCCGTGGTTGGTGACGGCCCAGGCGACGGTCACGGCCGCGCCGACCCAGGCGTGACTCGGCGCGGTCACATCCGCCGTGCCCAGATCGGCGTACTGGACGGGCGGCACCGGCTCCGGCGTCACCGCCGCGGTCGTCACCGCCGGATCCTCGCCCAGCGAGAGATTCACCGCGGTCACGGCAGTGTGGTAGGGCACGCCATTGGTCAGTCCGGTGAGGTCGAGGCGCGTCGCGGCGGTAGTGGCCACGGGCGTCCTGCCGGCGACTGAGGTGAACGGCGCCGTGTCGAGGTAGACCGCGTAGTGCCGCAGCAGGCTCGCCGGCGCCACCGGATCCCAGACCAGGCGGGCGATGCCGTCGTAGCCGCGGGTGCGCAGGCCGGCCGGGTTCGCCAGCCAGGTCGCGCCGAGCGCCGACACGCCGTCGGTCTCGTGGTCGAGGCGGTCGACCGTCGCGATACGGAAGGTATACCCGTGCGCCGGCGCCAGGCCGTCGACCTCGTGCGTCGTGGCGGTCGACGGCAGGACGACGGGCACAGCGGCCTCGCCGACGTAGACGCGGTAGTGGTCGAGGAAGACCTCCGCGTTCTCGGGCGGCAGCCAGGTGAAGCGGAGGCGGTCCGCAAAGCTCTCCACCGCCAGGTGGCGGACCTCGCCCAGGGCGCTGACCGAGGCCAGCGCCGAGATCGCGCGCACGGCCGGGTTCCACTGCCCCAGGGCGTCCTCGGCGACGACGGCGACGTAGTGGATGGCGTCGCCGGTGAGGCCGGTCACCGTGAAGGACAGGGCCTCGGCCGACGCGAACCGATGCGGCGCCATGGCACTGACGTCGTCGAAGAACGCCGGCGCGGCGTAGACCCGGTAGCGCACGACGTCGCGCTGGGCCGTCTCGTGGTACTGAGGCCAGGCCAGGTCGATGGCGCCGTAGGCACGCGTCGAGGTCACCGCGGTGAAGCCGCTGTCAACGCCGGTCACCGGCGCCGGGACGGCCTCATCCGGCACAACGCAGGAGACCTCGCGCGAGACCGCCTCCGGAAAGGCCGGCGCCTCGCGGCCGCCGACGTGCAGCGAGACCTCGCGCGAGACCACCTCGGGGAAGAGCACATAGGCGGCCGAGTAGCGCACGGCCGGATCGAAGTTCCCCAGGGCATCCACCGCCACCACCGCGAAGCAGTGGTCCTGCCCGGGCGGCAGGCCGGCCAAGGTCAGCCGCCGCGATTCGGCCGGCACACTCCGGTAGGGCGTCATGCCGGCGACGTCGTCGAAGCCGCTGCCCGAGAGGTAGATGTCGTAGCGCACGACATCGCGCTCGCGGGCCTCGTTGTATCCCTCCCAGTCGAGGGTCACGGCCGAGCCATCCGGGCTGGCGGCCAGGATCAGCTCCGTGACCGCCGCCGGCGGCGCCGCGTCGGCCAGGACCAGGCTGCTCTCGCGGCTGAGTGCCTGGCGGCTCACGAACGGATCGCCGGCGCCCACCGACAGGCCGACCTCACGCGACGACACCTCGCGGCAGACCGGGTACGACGCCGCGTAGCGCACCGTGGCCAGGGACTGCCCCAGGGCATCCACCGCGACCACCGCGAAGGCGTGGTCCTGCCACGGCGTCAGGCCGTCGACGACCCACTGGCAGGTCTCCGCCGGCACGACAGCAGCCGGCGTCAGGCCGGTGACCGAGTCGAAGGGCTCGTCGGCGACGTAGATCTCGTAGCGGACGACGTCGCGCTGGAGGATCTCGTTGTAGCCGCACCAGTCCAGCAGGGCGGTGGCGCCCGTCGGGTCCGTCGTCACGATGAGGGGCGTGACCATGGCCGGCAGTTCAGCCGTGGCCGTACACAGGGCGACCTCGCGCGAGACCACCTGCGGCATCAGCGGCCCGGGCGGCACCCCGCCGATGAGGGCGGTCGCCTCGCGCGAAGCGACCTCCCGCACGGTCGGCACCTGCACCCCGCCGACGTGAACCCCGACTTCGCGCGAGCAGACCTCGCGAAGCAGCACCGTCACCTGCGCCGACAGGCCGGCACTCAGGAGCAGAGTCGCCAATGCAAGACGCGCCCACCGCGCCGACGCCGGCGCCCCGGCCGGCCGCGCTGCCCTGCCCCGCGGCCGCGCCGACACCACACGACCGTTGCCGGCGCCCCAGTCGGGCGCGGCCGTCATGTCGGGTCTGGCGTTGTTCCTCCTGGCCATGGCCAGGGCCTCCTTGCCGCAAGCGGGCTGCGCCGGAGGGTCAGGGCCGGATGACGTGGGCCTGCAGGCCCGAGTAGCCGGCCGGCGCCGGCACAACGACGGTCCAGCGGATGACCAGCGGGTCGGCGCTGATCACCTCGTGGCTGCTGGCCTGGATCCGCACGTAGCTGGCATTCGAGCGCGGCGTCGCCCTCACGAAGACCTGGGCCGCCTCCTCGACGTGGGTGGTCTCGACAATCACCGTGGTCGTGGCCGCCAGCGCGATCGTGACATCCGGCAGGGCCGCGCCGAACGCCGCACGCGGGTCGTCCGGCACCGGCTCGCCGCCGATGGAGACAATCCGCACCCGCGGGGCGTCGTCAGGCGGCCACAGGAGCGGCGTCGCGCCGTCGGCCAAGGCCACCACGCTGGGGTCGGGAGTGACCTCCAGCACGCTGGTGTTGGTCACCCGCTCAATGCGGATGCGCCCCAGACCGCCGGGATTGCCGACGGTGCCGCCGATGGCCTGGACCACACCCGTGCCCGCCAGTGTGTCGGCGACCAGACGAACGCCGCCGCCGCTGCCGCTGCCGCCGACGGCGCTGTAGCCCGTCGGGGAACTGTTGCCGCCGTTGGCGTTGATTGTCCCGGTGACGGTCAGCGTGCCGCCACAGGCAACCAGGACAGCCCCGCCGCCGGCACCGCCGGCTTGGGAGTTGTCGATGTCGCCGCCGCCGCCGGAGCCGCCCAGGAGGGGTATCAGCGAGGGATTGCCATAGGCCGGCCCCGGCGAACTGCCAGGCCCGACACTGGCATAGCTGCCGCCGCTGCTGGAGTTCCCCGTGGCCGCACCACCGCCGGGTCCGAAGCCCCCGCTGCCCGCCACGCCCGGCGTGAAGTACCCCATGCCGCCACGGAAGCCGCCCGGCCCCGGCTCGGCCAGGCCCGGCGTCGCGACGTAGTTGCCGCCCTTGACGCTGAGCGTCCCGGCGATGACCACGTCACCGCTGACCAGCCACACCACCGGCGCCCGGCTCGGGTGGTTCGTGAAGCTCAGGGTCGCGCCCGAGGCGATGGTCACGGCGCTATACTTGAACACGACGGCCCATTTCGAGGCGTCATAGATGCCGCGGCCGGCATGGGCGCTGTTGTCCGCGTCCCAGGCGCCAGCCACCGCCTGGCTGAGGTCAATGACGGTGTTGGTGGCGATGTACAGCTCGCCATCGGAGCCATCCGAGGGAATGCTCAGGGCGGCGACCGCCGGCCAGGCGAGAAGCCACCCGGCCAGCAGGCCGAACCACGGGAACCGCCCGTACCGACCGCCGGCAGTGCTGACCATGGACGTACGCATCGCAGTGCCCTCCTGTACCAGCGGCCCAGGAACCCGGCCGACCCGTCGCCAGACGTGTCGCCCTAAAACGCCTGCGGACCCACACTAACAGATACCACACGCCGAGCCATCAATCAACTGTTCAGGCACGAACCACAGGGCTGTTTGACAGTCCGGTTCTGGCACCCCTTCAGGGTGCGCGGGTTGTGGGTTCGCGTTTCCGGGGGTCGTGCTCTCGCGCGACCCCCGGCTACGATCTGGCACCCCTCCAGGGTGGCCAGGTGGGCGCTGGCGCGATCTTCGATCCGCCCGGCGCAGCACCTGATGTTGCCGCGGCCTGAGGGCACGCGGCACACTTCCGGCCAAGGCCGGTGCTCCGACGGGGAGGGCACCGCGAGCGATGTTTCGACGCGCCATGTCCGGCGTTCTGCGCCGGGGACTTCGCTGAAGGGGTGCCAGGAGCTCAGTACCGGCGCCGCGGCCCCCTGAAGCCGGCCGCACGAGACTGGCCCGCTCAGCCGGCCTGCCGCGGCGGGGATGATCTGCGGTCAGGGCTGCAGGGGGAACGTCTCGGCCATGGCGGCGCGGCCGGCCGGGGGCAGGCCGAAGTCGGGGATGGCCAGGCGTTCGCCGTCCCTGCGGGCCGACTCGTGCGCCACGATGCCCGGGGCGTTGTAGCGTGCCGCAAGCCAGACGTGGTTCGGCGGCAGGCGGTTGCCGGCAACGGAGCGGACGAAGTCGTTGACCAGGAACACGTGCGTCCCCTCGTGGCCATTGGGCACACCGGCGAACTCCAGGGGGAGCTGCCAGTAGGGCTGGGCCGCCGAGACGCCGAGGAAGGTCTTGCCAAGAAACTCGTCCGGCAGGCCGTGGCGGTTCTCTTCGGTGATCGTGACGCCATCGAAGACGCAAAGGTCGTTCAGGTCCTTCTTGCGGTGCTTCACGAGGTCGTTGGCCTCGGCGTAGGGGATGGTGCCGTCCCTGCCGTAGTCCCGGGGGAAGTCCAGCCAGGTGAAGACATTTGAGAGGACGCCCTGTTCGCGCGGCTGCTCTTGGTAGCACCCGCGCGTACCAGTGAGGGTCATGCGGTCCATCATGCTGTGGGCCGTGCGGCGGAATTCGCAGATTCGCGCCATACCGCCATCCGAGGTCCGGAACAGCCCGGTCTCGTTGCTGAACACGTTATTCCAGTGGCTGAGGTCGGCATTGAAGATGCCATCCGGGTCGTCGTCGACATAGCCGAAGCAGGACACCTCCGTCATGCGCCGGAAGGTGACGCCGAGGATGAAGGCCACCGAGTGGGTCGGGTAGAGCATCGGCGGGAAGCTCGCGAACTGCTTCCAGCGGTCGCCGTTGCTGCGCATGTAGGACCGATAGAAGTGCGCCATGTCGTGGTGGTACTGGCCCTCGCCGTAGACGAACCTGCCGAAGTCGCCGGCCTGGAAGCGGTCCCGGCAGTAGGTGGTCTGGGCGCGGTAGTAGCTGGTCTCGGCCAGCATGTAGATCAGCCCGGTCTCCTCGACGGTCTTGACCAGCTCGTCCAACTCTTCCAGCGACGTCGCCGCGGGCACTGCGCTGTACACGTGTTTGCCGGCCTTCAGCGCCTGCACGGCCTGGGGCGCGTGGGCCCAGCGCTGGGTGAAGAGCGCGATGCAGTCGCAGTCGCTCTTGCAGAGCTCGTCCAGCGAAGGGAAGGTCCGGCGGATCCGGAACCGCGCCGCCTGTTCGGCCAGGGGACCGGGCATGAGGTCGGCCAGGTAGACCTCATCCACCAGGGGATGGGCCTGGAAGAGCGGTATGAAGCTCCGGCTGAAGCCCCCCGCCGCACCACAGATCCCGATTTTCAGTCCCATGGCCACTCTCCTCTGCGAAGGCCGCGGTGCCACGCGATCAGTCGACCAGCGGGTTGGGCTTGCCGGCGGCCTTGTCGGTAGCGTAGTTGTCGCGCTTGTTGTAGGTGATGTACGCCTCGGCGTCCTCGATACGCCCCGTCTTCTCGTAGTTCTCCACGATGTCCGGCGTAGGCGGGTGCGGCTGGCTGTGGTCCAGCTTGGCCCAGGGCGGGCCTTCCCGGAACGGCGTCCGGAAGCGGTTGGTCAGGCGATCGCGCTTCTCGAGGTGGTCCATGCAGGCGCGGATACAGCCGTAGCCGCCGCCCAGGGCACGGCCATAGCCGTAGCGACGCGGGTACTCTTTAAGGAAGGGGTTCAGCTCGCCCTCGAAGCCGCCCTGGATGCCCTTCTCACAGGCGAGCGGATCGAGTTTGCCCCACTCGATCTCATGCCCCGCCAGGGTGACTTTGACGGTCTCCTTCATGCTGATGGCCTGCGCCGGGCACTGCTTGGCGCACTGCATGCAGCGGTCGCAGATCTCACCCTCGAAGATGGGGTCGGGCTCCAACTCGGCTTCCGTCATGCACAGCGCGAAACGCTGACGGGGTCCGAACTGCGGGGTCAGGAAGACCTTGCTGTAGCCGATCTGCCCCAGGCCGGCCAGGAAGGCGGCAATGCGGAAGTGGACCAGGACGTCGGGGTAGGGCTTACCCTCCGCCACCGGAATGCTCCAGCCGGCGCGGAAGTTGCCGGTGACCGGATTGACGGCCTCGCCGCCATTGGCGTTCAGCAAAGGCACGGTCTCGTAGCCGTGGTCCTCGAGGAAGTTCGTGAGGTTCCACAGCACCATCGGGGCGTAGATCTGGTTCAGCGCCGCGTAGCCCATGGAGGGGTAGGTGGTGTAGAGCGTGCCCTCCTCGATGCCCCGCAACGCCCCGCGGGCGATGCGGAACCCGAGCACGATCATCGACTTGGCCCGCGGCGCAATGGCCCGCGGATCGAGCTGCTTCGGGGCCCCCTCCCAACGACTCATGGGGGCAATACCGACCAGGTCCGCGCCCTTCTCCCGAACAAAGCGCTTGACGCTCTCAGCGGTGACCATCCCACATCCTCCGTATGCCGGGGACGCGACGCCGCAGCCCCCGGGGACCCCCGGGCGTATCGCGGCGCTCGACCGGCGGCGATGGGTCCAGCCTGGCGCCAATGTACAGCGCGAGAGGGCGGCGCCAAGCCATGGGCTGCACCCGGCGGCGGGGACGGTCACGGCGCCGCAGGGTCGCCCGGAGCGAGGACCAGGCGGAAGCCGGCGTCGAGGTGCCAGGCGCGCGTGGGCAGGCGAGCGTCGCAGCGCACCTGGTGCTGTTGGGACCAGTCCCAACTGGCGCCGCGCAGGGCGTCGACAGCCCCATCGGCCTTGATGGTGTACTCCCAGACGTTCCCGCCGACGCCAAAGAGCCCCCAGTCGTTGCGGCCACTGCGCTCGACCGGCGCGGTCGCGGGGAAGGCGTCGCGGTGTCCGGCGATTCTGCCGTTCGTCGGATGGGCACCCTCCTCGCCGTTGTAGTTCCACTCCGAGGGCGGCGGCCACTGGTTGCCCCACGGGTACACCCGCTGATCGCCGCACTGGGCGAAGGCGGTCCACTCGTCCCCGGTGGGCAGCCGGTAGACCCGTGACGGCAGGCCTCGACCGGCGCGGGTCTCGCGGTCGCTCAGCCACTGGGCATAGGCCTTGGCGTCGGGGAAGTCGATGCAGACCGGCTGGCGGTCGCCGGCGAGGGAGTGCTTGTCCCAGCCAAATTCAGCGTTGTAGCCGGGCTTCATCACGCGGTATTGACCGTTGGTGACCTCGTACCGGCCCACCCACAGGCGCAGGGCCTCGATCCAGACGAACTCCAGGCCAAGGTCAGGGACCATCCAATCCTCGCCGTGACAGGGGTACAGGAGTGCGGCCTCCATGGTCGGCAGCCACTCCTTCCCGGCCGCGCTGTCGCCCCACTCCCTCCCGAACTGGGCGACGGCCTTACGGGCGGCCTGCATGCGTCTGACATCGACACTGCAGCGCTTCCTTATCGAGGCAATCACCCTGTCCTTCCTCTCCAGCCGCGGCGAGGCGCTGATCTGCCGCAGCAGGTCGGCGACGGCCTGCTCGGCGGCAGTCTCCCGGGCCTCGGCCTGGCGGACCGCCAGGGCGGCCGCCATGGCCTCGCCGAGGGGCCCACCGGCCTTCTCGAAGAGCTTCCGCGCGGTGTCAGGTCGGGCGGCCTCCAAGGCCAGGAGGCCGCGCTGGCGGTTCAGCTCGGGGGTATCGCCGGAGCCCAGGCGCCGGAGGCGCTCGGCAATGGCGACGTCGGCCAGCCGGATGACCCGCCGGATGTGGCCCGTACTCTGTCCGTGCTGGACGATCTGGTCAACGCGGATGCCGTCGGCCGCCGCCTCGCGGACCTCGCCGCGGATCGTCTCGCGGACCAGGGCGACCTCGACGGTCTTGCCGACATCCGCCTTGAACGACGCCAGGAGTCGCGCTTCCATGCCCGCCAGGGCCTCGAGCTGCGCGCCGACCGCCCGGCGCTGCTCATCGGTGAGGCCCTTGGACAGGTCCTCGCCGCCCTCGCGCCAGCGCTGCAGGGCCTCGTCGACGCGGCCCGCCAGGACGGCCTTGGCCAGAGCCGCCAGGGCGACGCCTGGCGCCGCGGCGGTGGCGGCGGCCGGGGTGGCCGCGGCTTCCAGACTGCGCTCCCACTCCAGGCGGCAACGAAGGAACTCGGAGACGGGCGGCTGGTACTGGCTGGGCTCGACATTGAGATAGACCAAGTGCTTCAACGCGGCGCGGAGTTCGGCTTCCGACACCGTCAGGCCCTTCGGCGTCCAGAGCGCCTCCAGGTCGGGGCACCCCAGAATCGGCGAGAGGTCCGTCAGGGCCGTGCAGGCCCCGAGATTCAGGAATCTCAGCGGCATACCGCGCAGCACACTGATGTCCTTCACCGCCGGCGGCTCCGTCGAGCTCCACCCAAGGTTGACAGCCTTGAGGGGCGCGCCCGCCAGAGGAGAGAGGTCCGCCACGGGTGTCCACCTCAGGCCCAGATAGGTCAGCGGCGCGCCCTTCAGGGGCGAGAGGTCAACAGGGGCTTTGTGACCTTCCAGCGACAGGATGGCGAGCGGCATGCCCGCCAAGGGCGACAGATCCGTGATCGGGGCGAGATGCCCCGGCCGGTTTGCGTACAGCCAGCCGAGCCGCATGCCGCGCAGCGGGCTGAGGTCGGTGACCGCTGTGCTGCACAGATCCAAGGCCAGGATAGGCAGACCCTTCAGTGGCCCGATGTCGCGCAACTCGGGCTCGTCGCGCAGGGTCACCTTCAGGCCGCCCGGCAGGCCCTCGACCCCCATCGCCAGGTCGGCGGCGGCGGGGTTCGCCTGTCGCAGGGCATCCTCGGCCGCGCGCAGCGTCTCTTCCGGGAGCGGGCAGGGCCACTGGCGGCTCCACTCAGCGCCGTGAATCTGCCCGTGATGGCCGTTCCCGGAGCTGTCCTTCGCCACGTCGCCCGTGCCCT
>JAGVUW010000358.1 GCA_019136035.1 Verrucomicrobiota bacterium
GTGGGCTGGTTCAGGGTGTGCAGGAATGAATACAGCGAGGTGGTCTTGCCGCTGCCGGTCGGGCCGGTCACCAGGAAGATGCCGTCGGGGAAGTTGATGATCTTCATGATGGTCTCCTGGTCGTCACTCAGGAAGCCCAGTTCGGAGATGCCGAGCATGACGCTGCTCTTGTCCAGGATACGCATGACGATCGACTCGCCGTGCGAACAGGGGATGTCCGAGACGCGCAGGTCCAGATCGCGGCCCATCGCCGGCACCTGAATACGGCCGTCCTGTGGGACGCGGTGCTCGGAGAGGTCCATGCCCGCCATCAGCTTCAGACGGCTGAGGATGCTGTTCTGCAGGTACTTCGGCGGATTCTCCACCTCGTGCAGACAGCCGTCGATGCGGTAGCGCACCCGGAAGCGCTTCTCCATGGGCTCGAGGTGGATGTCGGAGGTGCGCGTGCGGAACGCCTCGAGGATGATCAGCGAGACCAGGCGGATGATCGGGGCGGCGTCGTCCTCTTCCTCGCTGGTCTCGGTGGTGACGTCGGTGGTCGCCACCTCGCTGATGTCCAGGGTGCCCTCGGTCATCTCCTCGAGGAAGGACTCGACCGAGTCGCCGGTGTTGCCGTAGTAGTAATCCAGAGCGCGGTCGATGGCCTTGCGGCTGGCCACGACGCCCTCGACGTCGGTGCGCAGGATGTAGCGGATCGAGTCGAGGGCCTCCAGGTCGCTCGGGTCCGCCATGGCGACCGTCAGGGTGCCCTCATTGCGCATCACCGGCACAATCCGATAACGCCGCGCCACGTCGCCGGGAACCGCCGCGATGACCTCGGGGGGAATCTTGACGTCGGCACTGAAGTCGAAGGTGTCCATGCCGTACTCGGCGGCCACCATGTGCAGGACTTCCTCTTCGGAAACCCGCTTGAGCAGCACGAGGGCATCGAGGACCGAGGTGCCGCCAAGCTGCGCGTGCTCACGCGCCTCGGCAACCTGTTCCTCGCTGACGATGCCGCGCGACTGCAGGAGATCGAGGATGAAGTCGTCTGAACCTGTCACGGTGTCACCTGCCTGCACGATGGGACGCCACGACGCGTCTACCCCAAGAACGCAGTGCGAGCCCTCTGCAGAACACACCGCGGCCACAGCGCCGCAGCAGAGAACACGGACAGAGGGGGCACCATCAGCCCGCCAGAGGCTGTATTGTACCGCCCGCCAAAAACGATGTCAATCGGCGAAGAACACCGCCTCGAGCATCGCACAGAGACAGTGGTACACCGCCACATGGAGTTCCTGAACCCGGTAGGTCTCGTCGGCCGGGACCCCGATGCAGCACTCGCAGAGCTCGCGCAGGCGCCCGCCGCCACGGCCCGTCAGCCCGATCGTATGCAGGCCGCGATGGCGCGCCACCTGGCAGGCCAGGGCGACATTGCGGGCGTTCCCCGAGGTCGAGATGCCCAGGAAGACATCGCCGGGACGGCCCATGACATACAGCGGCTGGGCGAAGATCAGACCCGGGTCGTTGTCATTGCTGACCGCCGTGCTCAGGGAGCGCTCGGTGCCGAGCACCAGCGCCGGCAGGCCGCCCTGCAGCGACCTGGCCAGGACCTCGCCATCCGCCCCGAACATGGCGCGCAGGGATGCCTGCTCCGGCGCCGGCACCGCACGACGCTTCAGAAAGCCCTTCATCAGCTCGCCGGCGATGTGCTCGGCATCGCTGAAACTCCCGCCATTGCCGCAGAGGAACAGCCTCCCACCGGAACGGAACGACTCGACGCAGCAGGCCGCGGCGGTCTGAATATCCGCGGCGACTTCTTGCAGTTCCGGCAGACGCTGACACAGTGTGCAGAGATGGTTGTCCATGGGAGCC
Source organism: Verrucomicrobiota bacterium (assembly GCA_019136035.1). GTDB lineage: Bacteria > Verrucomicrobiota > Lentisphaeria > Oligosphaerales > JAFGRS01 > JAGVUW01. Next base: position 1,855 of record JAGVUW010000358.1, read on the forward strand.
ATACCGTACGACCCCTGGCCGGTCCCCGCCAGCCGTGACGGCGGCCCGTCGTGACCGCCACGGCTGTGGATAACCCTGACAATAGCGCGACGATAACCCCGTGGATAGACTGAGGATAAGGTTATCCACTGCAACAGGCACAGGTTGTACACACCTTTTCAAGAGGCTCATGCATAGGCCAATGAATCACAGCCGCAATGACTTACGTGCTTTTGCTTGACTTGCCAACAGCCCTAATGATAGTACTTCTTTAATCCTTCTATATAGAGACAGCAGTGGCTGCCCAGCGGCCGCCGAGCAGGGGACTCCCGGACCATGAAGATCACGGTTGCACGCGACCAGCTCCTCAATGCCCTGAGGCTGGTGGCCAATGTAGTGAATGTACGCACGCCGGTGCCGGTTCTGACGACGATCCTGGCCGAGACGGCGGAGGGCTTCCTGCACCTCTCCGGAACGGACATGGAGATGTCGATTCGCACGACCATTCCCGCAGTGGTCGAGGAGCCCGGGAGTGCGACTCTGCCGGCCCGCAAGATCGTGCAGATCGTCGGCGCCCTGCCCAACGGCGACGTGCAGCTCCACACCGACGAGACCCAGAATACCAGCGTCGCCTGCAAGAAGGCCTTCTTCCGCATCCTCGGGCTCGACCCCAAAGAGTACCCGCGCGACAGCGACTTCGTCGAGGATTGGTCGTTTTCGATGCCCGGCGGCGAGCTGCGCCGCTCCCTCGGCAAGGTCTCGTACTGCACCAGCGCCGACGAAACACGCCATGTCCTCAGCGGCATTCTGCTGAGCGTGCGGCAGGGGCTGATGACGGTCGCCGCCACCGACGGGCGGCGTCTCGCCCTGGTGGAACGTCACCTCAATGGCGAAGGCATCCCGGACGGCGATGTCATCCTGCCGGCCAAGGGCGTCGCGGAGCTCTCGCGCATGCTCGAGGGCGAGGGGGATGTGACGATCCGTCTGAGCGAATCGAAGGCTGCCTTCGAGTTCGGCACGACGCGTCTGGAGACGAAGCTGGTCGAAGGCAGCTATCCGAACTACCGTCAGGTGGTTCCGGCCGCCTTCGCGCACTCGGTGGCGATGCCGCGGCTGCCCTTGGCGGAGGCCCTCAACCGTGTTGGTATGGTGGTCAGCGAGACCAGCGGCGCGGTGCGCATGAACCTCACGTCGGCGGAGATGGTGGTCTCGGCGACGAGCCCGGAAGTGGGTGAGGCCAAGGAGCCGATCGAGGTCTCGTACGAGGGCGATCCCCTGGCCATCGCGTTCAACCCGGTGTTCTTCACGGAGCCGGTCAAGCAGCTCGAGTGTGACCAAGTAATCATGCAGTTCAACGACGAGTTCAGCCCCGTGGCCCTGTCGGGTGACGAGGGCTTCCTCTACGTCGTCATGCCCATGCGGACCTGACGTCGCAACAACGCAGGCCACGACCCATGGGCACTCTGTCGCGGCTGCAGGCCTGGGACTTCCGGAACC
>JAGVUW010000647.1 GCA_019136035.1 Verrucomicrobiota bacterium
TTGCGCTATGCCCCACACCATAGACTCCGGCACGCCCGCGCGCCAGGGGAGGCCGGCGCCTCAGCGCAGGAGCATATCGAGGTTCTCGGTGCCGATGATGGCCTGTCGCCAGGCTGTCGCCGAGCGCGTCAGCATGATGTCGATGGGGTTGTGGTCGTCGCTGAGGACCGCGCCCGCCGTCGCCGGCAGAGTCAGCTCGTTGGCGAGGGTCATCTGCACGTACCAGCGGTTCGCACCGGTCGCCAGGCGGCCTTCGCCGGCGGCGTCGACCGCGCGGTCGTCGGGGAGGGCGAGGATGAGGACATTGACTGCGTCCGGCGGGTCATCCAGGCGGGAACAGCAGAACGCCCGCACCTGCGGGAAGACCGTGCGCATGGTCTGCACGACGCTGGCGAGGGCCTCGGTGTGGCCGCCGCCGATGACCGTGACCAGGTTGAGGACGACGGCACCGCCCGGGGTGAGGTGGGCGGCGAACTCGCTGAAGGCCTCGCGCGAGAGGAGGTGGCCGGGCACGGCGTCGCCGGCGAAGGCGTCGAGGACGATGGCGTCGAAGGCGCGGTCGCAGGTGTTCACGAAGCGCCGGGCGTCGGCGAAGTGCACCGGGTAGGGCCGCGGGCCGCGCTGCAGGAATTCCTGCTGGAGGGCTGCGACCATCGGGTCGATCTCGACGACCTCGACGCGGCGGCCGTGCTCGTGCAGCAGGGTGGGCATCAGGCCGGCGCCGAGGCCGACGACGAGGACGGTCGAGGCCTCGGGGGCGGCGGCGGTGATGAGGGTGTCGATGGCGTGGACGTAGCGCGACGCCGGTGTTCCGGCCGGCCAGTTGACGGCGCCCTGGTTGACCCCGTCGATGAGGAGCCGGCGCTCGCCGGCGTCGGATTCGGCGATCTTGAGCTGGCCGTAGAGGCCGTCGCGACTGGCCAGGACGCGCCAGCCGCTGCCCTGGGTGACGGCGTGGCGGCCGCCCTGCCAGCCAAGGAGGGCCGCCAGGGCCAGCGTGGCGACGGCCAGGCCCGCGGCGCCGGCGCGGCGGTGCGCCAGGAAGCCGCCGGCGGCCAGGACTGCCAGCAGACCGGCGCAGCAGGCCAGGAGCCGCGACAGGCCGAGCCAGGGTATCAGCCAGAAGCCGCTGAGGACAGTGCCGGCGAAGCTCCCGGCGGTCGAGAGGGCGTACAGCCGCCCGACCTCCTGACCGAGGTGCTCCAGGCCGCGGGTGTACAGGCGCACCACCAGGGGCGAGACCATGCCGAGGAGGAGGAGCGTCGGCCCGAAGAGGACTGCTGCCGCCACGAGCGACCCGCCGCGCAGGCCCAGGCCGCTGGCGGCCTGCAGGACATCGCGGCGGATCAGGCCCGATACCGCCAGCGTCAGCGCCGCCAGGAGGACGACGCCGAAGAGCGTCCCGGCCTGCGGCCAGCGGTCCGCCACGCGGCCGCCGAGGGTGTAGCCCGCCGCCAGAGCCAGGAGCGCCACCGCGATCACCGCGGTCCAGACCACGATGCAGGTCCCGAACAGCGGCGCCAGGAAACGTGCCGCCAGGAGCTCGACGACCATCACCACGGCGCCACAGAGCAACGCTGTCACGCTCAGCACGAGGCGTTCCGAGCGCTGCCCGGGCGGTGTCGCGAGCGGTCTCTCCGGATGACGTTTCTGCCGTGCCATGCCTGCCGCCCTTTCCTCAGTCTGCCGCCCCTGCGCGCCGGCTCGTGGACGCGTTCGCGTCGGTGGCCGCTCGCGCCCCAGCACACGCGCCGTTGCAGCTCGTGGACGCGTTCGCGCCGGTGGCCGCTCGCCCTCCAGGAGGCGCCTGGTCGCGCCGATCGCCCGGGGGGAGATCAGCCGCGCTGTTCGATCGGCACGTAGTGCCGCAGGGTCGGGCCGGTGTAGATCTGCCGCGGGCGCTGGATCTTGAAGTCGGCGTCCTCCTGCGACTCCTTCCACTGCGCGATCCAGCCGGGCAGACGGCCCAGGGCGAAGATCACGGTGAACATGTTCACCGGGATGCCGATAGCGCGGTAGATGATGCCGCTGTAGAAGTCGACGTTCGGGTAGAGCTTGCGCTCCTTGAAGTAGTCGTCGTTCTGGACGCGGTCCTCCAGTTCCATGGCGATATTCAGGAGCGGGTCGTTGACCTTCAGTTCGCGCAGGACATCCACGCACGTCTGCTTGATGATGCGTGCCCGCGGGTCGTAGTTCTTGTAGACGCGGTGGCCGAAGCCGTAGAGGCGGAAGGGGTCGCGCTTGTCCTTGGCGCGTTCGATGACCTTGCGGGTGTCGCCGCCCTGGCGCTGGATGTCCTCGAGCATCTCGATGACCTCCTGGTTGGCGCCGCCATGCAGCGGGCCCCAGAGGGCACAGATGCCGGCCGCCACCGCCGCGTAGAGGTTCACCTTGGCGCTGCCGACCAGGCGGACCGTCGAGGTCGAGCAGTTCTGCTCGTGGTCGGCGTGCAGGATCAACAGGGTGTTCAGGGCTCTCTCGACCACCGGGTTGACCACGTAGGGCCGCACCGGCGAGGAGAACATCATATTAAGGAAGTTGGCGCAGTACTTGAGGTCATGGCGCGGGTAGACGTAGGGCTCGCCGATCGACTTCTTGTACGAGAAGGCGGCGATGGTGCGCAGCTTCGAGAGCAGGCGCGTGGCCGTGATGTCGATGTGGGCCAGCTCCTCGCTGACGTGGTCCTGGGAGAGCTCCGGGTAGAACGACGACAGCGACACCACCATCGCCGAGAGGATCGCCATGGGGTGGGCCCGCTCGGGGTAGTTCTTGAAGAACTGCGTCATGTCCTCGTGGATCATCGAGTGACGCGTCAGCAGCTCGGAGAACTGCTGCTGCTCGATGGCCCGCGGCAGGTGCCCGTGGACCATGAGGTAGGCCACCTCGACGAAACGCGACTTCTCGGCGAGTTCCTCGACCGGGTAGCCGCGGTAGCGCAGGATGCCCTTCTCGCCGTCGAGGTAGGTGATCTCGCTCTGGCAGGCGCCGGTATTCTTGTAGCCGTAGTCGAGGGTCACCAGGCCGGTCTGGTCACGCAGGCGGCCGATGTCGATGGCGCGCTCCTGCTCCGTGCCTTCCACGACCGGGAGACTCAGGACGCGGCCGTCGACATGCAGCTCGGCCTGGCCGACCGGGGTCGCTTTGCGGGGTGTTCCCATAGGTCTCAGACTCCCTTTGCCGCGGCCGCGGCGGTGGTGTCGGTACTGCGGACGGTGCTGCGCAGGTGCAGCTCCCGGAGTTGCCGTTCGCTGACCTCGCTCGGGGCGCCGAGGAGGGGGTCCTGGGCGCTCTGGTTGAGCGGGAAGGCGATGACCTCGCGGAT
>JAGVUW010000819.1 GCA_019136035.1 Verrucomicrobiota bacterium
CTACGAGCTGGCCCGGCGCGAATTCGGCGCGGTCGAGATCGACGGCGGGCCGTGGTGCCGCCTGAAGGACCCCGCCAGCGGCCGCAGCATCACCATCAAGGACTGCATCGCGGACGCCTTCCTGCAGCAGATCCTCACCCGGCCGGCGGACTACAGCGTCATCGCCACCCTGAATCTCAACGGCGATTACATCTCCGACGCCCTGGCGGCCTGCGTCGGCGGCATCGGCATCGCCCCCGGCGGCAATATCAACGACGTCACCGGCCATGCCATCTTCGAGGCTACCCACGGCACCGCGCCCAAATACGCGGATCAGGACAAGGTCAACCCCGGCAGCCTGATCCTCTCGGCCGAGATGATGCTCCAGCACCTCGGCTGGACCGAGGCCGCCGAGGCCATCGGCCGCGGCCTGGAACGCACCATCGGCAACAAGACGGTCACCTACGACTTCGAACGCCTCATGCAGGGCGCCACCCTGGTCTCCTGCTCGGAGTTCGGCCGCCTGATCGTCCGCAACATGGCCTGAGGTTCTCCAGCCGCTCAGCCCGCAGGGCCGCCCCCAACCCCGGCCCTGCGGTGCCTGGCGGTCTCTCCCCCGCCCGCACGCAGCGAGGTCCCCGCCATGACCATCACGGTTCTCGGTTCGGCCGCTGCCGAGGCCTGGCCGGCGCTATTCTGCACCTGCGCGGCCTGCGCTGAAGCCCGCCGCCGCGGCGGCCGCAACCTGCGTCGACGCACCGCCTACCGCATCGACCGCGACACCCTGATCGACTTCGGCCCCGACATCCACTGGCAGAGCCACGCCTTCGGCATTGACCTGACCGCGATCCGGCGGATCCTGATCACGCACAGCCACACCGACCACCTCGACACCGTCGAGCTGCAGTGGCGCCGGAACGGCTTCAGCCGCATCGGCGAGCCGATCGAGCTCTTCGGCAATGCCCACGTCTTCGAGCGGATCGCCCGCGAGACCCGGCTCACCCTCGATCAACTCGCCATCGTCGGGCACCTCCTCGAACCCGGCCGCGACGTCGTCACCGGGCCTTACACCGTGACGCCCCTGCGCGCCCAGCACGCCAGCCCCGACGAGTCCGCTCTGAATTTCGTCCTGCACGACGGCCGCACCGGCGCCCTCATCGGCAACGACACCGGCTGGTGGGCCGAGGAGACCTGGCAGCAGGCGGCCGGGCGCCGCCTCGATGCAGCCATCATCGAGTGCACCTACCTCCATAAGGACGCCCAGCACCGGCAGGGACACCTCGGCGCCGAGGCCGCCGTCGCCTTCCGCGACCGCCTCGTCGACATCGAGGCCATCAGGCCGGAGGCGCGCGTCGTGGTGAACCACTTCTCCCACAACGGGATGACCCTCCACGAAGAGCTCTGCGACTGGTTCGCACCCCATGGCATCGAGGTCGCCTACGACGGCATGACCCTCGAACTCTGACCGGGCGTACCCCACTGGCCGAGCCCTGCGGGTGAGGGCCGCGGGGACGCGGCCACGAAGGCGCCGACGCCGTTGCGGCTCGTGGACGCGTCCGCGTCTGTGGACACTCGCCTTCCAGAAGGGCGGCCTGCAGCGGAAGGCCCTGGTGACACCAACGGGAGACCGACGGCGGAGCCGTAAGTCTCCCGTGAAGCGGAGCTTCCGTCACTGGCAGTTCAGCGGCCAGTGGAGGAAGATCCGTCAGGCACCGGCCAGGCGCCAGGACCAGGCCACCAGGCTCGAGGCGCCCAGGCCGCAGAGGGCATGCACATACCACGGCAACTGACGCTCGAGCAGCGCCAGGCAGGGCACCGCCAGCAGCGCCCCCCAGCAGAAGCCCATGGCATGGCCGACCACGTCGGTCTGCGGGCCAGTGCCCAGCCAGCCCAGGAGCGTCGCGGCGGCACCGAGCGGCAGCCAGGTCCGCGAGAAGACCATGCGCAGGTCGCGCCAGCGCCGCCACGACCGCGCGCTCTGCACCACGCCCAGCGCCCCGAGGGCCCCGAAGGTCGCCGTCGAGGCGCCAATGGCATGGCGGCCGTACTCCGACAGGGCCGCCTCGGTCAGATTCCCCAGAACGCCGCTGAGGAGCACCACCACCCAGGCCGGACCGAGACCCAGGACCTGGCTCAGGGCACTCCCGAAGACCACCACCGCCACCGCATTGCCGAAGACGTGCATGGCATCGGCGTGCAGCCACAGCGATGTCACCGCCCGCCACCACTCGCCGGCACGCAGGCGCTCGGCGTCGAGGGCGCCGATCTCGAAGAGCCGGTGCGCTGCGGCCACCGGGCCGCTGTGGAGGTAGACATTGACCATGGCCGCGGCCACGACCAGGCCGCTGAGGATATCCACCGGCCGCAGCGCCGCCAGGGCCGGGCCGATGCCGCTGCCGCGCGGCCAGTCGCGATTGGCGCGCTCGTAGTCGACCAGTTCGGCGCGGGCCCGCTCGGCCGTCCAGCCGGTGACCACGACGATATACGCCCGGCCCGCCGCGTCGACCTCGATACGATGCGGAATCCGCGCCGACGAGAGCGCCGCCACGTACGGCAGAAAACGCTCCGGCGACGGCGGTATCAGGCGTTCCTCGACCGGGCCGTCAACCGCCCAGGTGTCAAGCTGGCCGCTCATCCTGTCAGCCCCACAGCCGCCACCCTCATCCTTGCCTCCGAAAGTCTTGCCAACCGAGACGCACCGTGCATATTATGAACCCGTGTTCTGAGACCGACGACCCCCGCCCGGGGAAAAGATATCCACATGGCCGGCACGGCCTTCCGGACGGGGGCGGTTTCGCGAGTTTCCGGGCCTGACGACTTCGGAGGTTCTGCCGACATGACGAAACGTGATCTGGTCGTTCGCATCGCCCGCCAGACGGGCATCAACCAGCAGGATGTGATGAACGTGGTCCAGCTCAGCCTGGACACGATCACCAAGGAACTGGCGGCTGGCCGCGGCGTCGAGTTCCGTAACTTCGGCGTCTTCGAGGTCATGGTCCGCAAACCCCGCGTCGGCCGCAACCCGAATGCGCCGAAGAAGACGGTCGACATCCCCGAGCGCGTCGTCGTCAAGTTCAAGCCCGGCAAGGTCATGCGCCAGCGCGTCCTGAAGCTCGACCCGTCCCGCATCTGAGCCAGCCGCGCCGGTTCGACCGGAGGACAGGCCGCCACGGGGCGCCTCCGGAATCCAGAACGAGCACCCGCGAAAGCCAGTCGGCTCCACGGCCCTGGCTTTCGCGGCCTTGAGAGACCCTGACATGGCACCCGCGAACGAACCGCTGCCCGGCACGTCCGACCTCTGGGAACCCGAGGTCACCGACTGGGTGTTGCTCGAACA
>JAGVUW010000727.1 GCA_019136035.1 Verrucomicrobiota bacterium
GCATCCACAACCTCGAGACCGGCGAGAACACCCTGCTCACGCATGAGCAGCTCGTGCCGAACCAGTGCATCATGGCCATGGTCGCCCTCGACAACGGCGACCTGGTCTGCGCCAGCAGCACCGCCGGCGGCCATGGCAGCAACCGGGTGGCAAACGAGGCCATGCTGATCATCCTCGACTGGCAGCGCAAGGCCGTCGTCTTCCGCGAGGCCGTGGCGCCGGGCGCCGCCGAGATCGGCCTGCTCTGCCGCGGCCGCGATGGACTCGTCTACGCCTTCGCCGAGGGCCTCGTCGTCTTCGACCCGGCACAGCGCCGCGTCGTCCACACCGCCGACCTCAGCGCCCACGGCCGCCGCACGGTCAACGGCATGGCCCTCGGACCCGACGGCTTCGTCTACGTGGTGATGACCAAGGGCGTCGTGCGCGTGGCACCGGCGGCGGCGGGCTTTGCCCTGGAGGCGGTCGCCGCGGCCCCGCCGGGCGGCATCACCGCCGGCACCGCCATCACCGCCGGACGCCTCTACGTCGCCTGCAACTCACACCTCTGGAGCGTACCGCTGCCGACCGCCGCGCCACAGCCCAACCAGGTGCCCGCCAAGCCATAGAGCCACCCAGTCCACCCAATCCACCCAGTCCACCGCGTCCACAGGCCGCGTCACGCCATCGCCACACGGGCGGCGGCGGGGCCGGCAGCATCGGGAGAGGCAGCGCCATGAACGAGTCGATTCAGGCAGCACGCTCGGCAGCCATGGACCTCCTCAAGCCCTCGGCGAAGGACATCGCGCACGCCCGCGAGCTCCACGCCGAGGCACTGGTGATCGACACCTACGGCGCCATTCCGCGCGCCGCGGTCGACGGCGACGCGCTGAAGGCGGTGGTGGAGGCGAATGCCTCGCCGGCCGAGGTGGCGGCGCTGGCCGAGGAGATGAGCTACACGCGCTGCGCCACGGACCCGGCCGAGCGTGCCGAGTTCTTCACCGCCTGGGAGGCCGCCGGGGTGACGGCCGTCTTCCACAGCTCGGGCGACATCCGGCACTGCCTGCCGCGCGCCGTCAGGCTCTACGCCCACCACCTCTACACCGCCGACCTCCTGCAGGAGCGCTACCGGCGCGCCGCGACGCCTGATGACATCACGGCGGCCAAGCAGGCGGGCCGGCACTGCCTGGTGGAGACCTTCTGCGAGACGCCGCTGCCAGAACTCTGGAACTCGGCGGAGGAGGAGATGAGCTTCATCCGGGTCTTCTTTCAGCTCGGCGCCCGCATGATGCACCTGACCTACAACCGCCGCAACATGATCGGCGACGGCTGCATGGAGAGCGCCGATGCCGGCCTGAGCGACTTCGGGCGCGGGGTGGTGGCCGAGATGAACCGCGTCGGGGTGATGGTCGACGTGGCGCACTGTGGCCAGCGCACCTCGCTCGAGGCCGCCAAGGCCTCGGCACTCCCGGTCATCGCCAGCCACACCGGCAGCCAGGCCCTCAGCTGCCACCGGCGCTGCAAGAACCCCGAGGTCATCAAGGCCATCGCCGACAGCGGCGGCCTGATCGGCGTCTGCTGCGTGCCGGCCTTCCTCGGCCTCAGCGGCGACATCCGCGCCATGCTCGACCACATCGACGACCTGGTCCGGCGCGTCGGCGTCGACCACGTCGCCATCGGCACCGACTCGGGCTACTCATCGACCCGCAGCGGCGCCGAGAATGCGAAGGTCCCGCCGCGGCCGCGCGGGCGCCAGAACTGGGCCAACTTCTGGGGCGACGGCGACCCGCTCTTCGACCCGCAGTGGCGCCAGCCCCACATGATCCAAAGCCTGGCCTGGACCAACTGGCCGATGTTCACCCTCGGCCTGGTGCAGCGCGGCTACTCCGACGACGACGTCCGCAAACTCGTCGGCGGGAATATCCTGCGGGTCTTCCGCACGGTCTTCGACCAGCGGAAGCCCTGAAGGTCCTCAGGGCTGGCGCGGCAGGAGGGTACTGCCCGGCTGCAGGAGTTCCATCAGGGCGATGGCGCTGTGCGTCAGGCAGCGGTACCCGCCGGCCGAGGGGCCGTAGACGCTGGTCGGGAAGCGCTCCGCCAGGCCGTCGAGCGAGAGTGCGGTCGACGCCGCGGCCATGGTCCAGGCGATCTGGGCCAGGCCGGCACGGGCGGCGGGGCTGTCGCCGATCAGAGCCCGGGCGGTGGCGAGGTTGAGCCAGTGCAGGGCGCCGCGGCCCTGGAGGTAGGTCAGGCCGGCGGGCTCGCCGCGGGCGTAGCGGTCCGCGGTATGGATGCGCTCCCGCAGGGCCGCCCGCGTCGGCTCGTCGGCGACCGCCTCCAGGAGCCAGAGCAGGCCCTCGACGTGGAAGTAGCTGGCGCGGCTGAGCGGGTAGCAGTCCTTGCCGAGGTACTCGGCGGCGTCACGGCGGATGACCTCGGCGCAGGTCTCCTGGGCCGGGTCGAGGCGGTGCAGCGCACAGATTGCCCCGACTGAGATCGGCATGACCCAGTACAGGCCGCGTTCCTCGAGGCGCGGCTCGGGCCAGCGCCCGGTCTTGGTGACCAGATCGGCGTTGATCGTGCCGAGGCCGTAGAAGCCCGCCTGAGTCCCGGGGCTGCCGGGGCCGAACTGCGCCTGGAGCCGCGCCGAGGTCTCCGGGGTGATGAAGAGCGCCTCGCGGAAGGCGGCGTAACGCCGCCCGGCCTCGAGGTAGCGCGCCCGGCGCAACGGGTCGGCGCAATGCCCCGCGATCTGCAGGAAGCCCAGGGCGATGGAGCCGCCGTCGGCGGTGTAGCGCAGGTCGTCGCGGTCGGCATAGCCGATGGGCAGGCCGCCGGAGGCGTCCTGGCGGTCGATGACCAGGTCGCAGAAGCGGTACGCCGAGGCGCGCAGGGCCTCGGGAGTGACCTCGCCCAGACGCCGCTCGAGCCGCTCGCGGACCCCCGGTGCCTCGAGATGCCCTGCCAGGGCATGGAGGAAGCGCGCCGCGTAGGCGTCGGTGAAGAAGTACAGGCTGTAACGGCCGTCGGGATGTGTCTCCTGCAGGCGCAGGAGGTACCGGGCGGCGTCGACCAGGGCGCCCTCGACGTCGGCGGTGCCCTCGAGGCAGTCCGCACGGCCGGACGCCTCCAGGCAGACCCGCCAGCCGAAGCGCGTCAGGGGGAAGGCCGCCGGGACCTCGCCGATCCAGAGAACCGTCTCGGTCTGGCCGCGGGGAGCGAGGTCGACCGCCCCGGTGGCCTGCAGGAGGCCGTCGGCCAGACTGACGGTCAGGGTCGCCGGCACGGCCGCGTCGAGGGGATTGCGGAGGCTCACGCGGCAGCCCAGGCGGACCGCACGCGGTCGGTGGCCGCCACCAGGGCCTGCCCCAGCGTCGAGCCGGGGCCAAGGTCGGCCTCGGGCAGCCCCCCGAGAATCAGCGTCCCCGGGGCCTGCGGGCCGCCGAGAAGCGTGCGGACCTCGCCGACGACGGCCGCCGCGCCGACGGGCGCGGCGACAGCGCGACACCAGGGCTGGCGCAGCCTCGCCGAGAGGGCCAGCGCGTCGCGAAGCTCGAGGTCCTCGGTGCCGCGGAAGGGCACCGGCGGCGGCACGGCCCAGGCCGACGGCACCACCGCGGCGCTCGGGCCGAAACCGCCGCTGCCAGCGCCGTCGACCGCGACCTCGAGGGGCCCCGCGAGGGGCCGCGTCCCGAGGAAGGGATCGAGGATCCACGCCGGGAAGGCCGCGCCACTGCGCTCGTAGCGGTTCCGCCAGCGCGCCACCGCGGCGCTGGGCACGCCGTCGAAACGCGAGGCCCTCGCCAGGGCGACGCGGCCCACGGCGAAGCCGCCGCGGGCCTCTTTCCAGACCACCTTGTAGCTCAGTTCGAAGGCCAGCGTCTGCACCGCGCCGGGATCGACGGGAGCCGCCTCGGCCGGCGCGCCGACGCGGATGAAGTCGGCCATGGGAAGCGCATATTCCTGCCAGGACGGGGTCAGCTCCACGAAGGCGATGAAACGCGCGCCGCGGTCGTCACGCAGGGCCACCCGCAGGGCGTCGACCTCGACCGCGCCGCGGGCCTCGAAGCAGACCATGGTGCGCTCGGGGTGACGGCTGGACGCCAGAGGCAGCCGGAGGGCGATCTCCTCCATGCCGACGAACGGCGCCTCGACCGCCAGCCCCGTGGTCAGGCCGTCGGCAAGGACCACCGGCGACGCGGTCACGCCCGCGGGGAGGACCCGCTCGACGCCGTCGGGGCGGTCCAGGCCGGGCACCGGCACCGGCTCGAGCGGCTCGCGGTCGTAGGCGAGGCCCTCCGGCGAGAGGTCGACCAGGCAGCCGCCCGAGGCCAGGTAGCGGCTCAGGGCCTGCCGCGCCGACGGCGGAAAGACCGTCCGCGGTGGCAGTACCAGCACCGGCACGGCGCCGGCGTCGAGGCCTTCCAGGCCGGCCGCCGCGACGGTCTCGACAGCATAGCCTGCCTGCTCATAGAGCGACCGTAGCGGCAACGCCCCGGCGCCGTCCCCAAGCAGGGCCAGGCGGGGGGACGCCGCGGCGACGCCTGCGGCCATGGTCAGAGCCAGAAGCGCGACCAGACGATGGCTGGACATGGCCTCACCGTTGGGCTGGCTTGAGGTGACGGTCGAGGAAGCCCATGACCGTCGTGCGCACCTCGGGCGGCAGCGGCTTCCGCCCCCAGGTATCGAGGTCGAAGGTGTGCCCGATGCCCTCGAGGAGGACCAGCTCGTTCTCGACCCCATGCTCGTCCAGCTTGGCCGCCAGTTCCTTGGCCTGGAGGTAGTCGACCGTGGCGTCGCTGAGGCCGTGCAGGGTCAGCGTCGGGGGCGTGCCGGCCTTGACATGCCAGACCGGCGAGGCGAGCCGCCAGAGGGCCTCGTGCTCGGCGCGCGGCCAGGCGCGC
>JAGVUW010000503.1 GCA_019136035.1 Verrucomicrobiota bacterium
CGGGATGCCGTCGCCAAGGCTTACCGAGCCGTCGACTGCATCCACTGGGATGGGGCCACCTGCCGACGCGATATCGCAGCCAAGGCCTTTCGCCGATAGGGTGCCGACAGGGTACTAGGGTCGCGCCCGCGCGCGGGCGCGATGCGTCATACCCGACCAGACCACGGCCACCGGCAAGCAGGTCCGCGGCGCCATCCGCGGCCCCCCGGGCGCCAACGGCGCCCGGGAGCGCGCCACTCGGCGCGTGGCGCCCACTCGCCCGTCGCGATTCTGGGGTAGGTCGCGCGAGCCGAAGCGCGACCCCGGGCGCCGGGGATCGGCGCCCGAGGCATGCCGAGCCGACGCTCGGCGCTCCCAGGAGGCGGCTCGGGACAGCCGCCGGCGCGGCGGCCGGTCACCGGCGCCGAGCACGTGGGTCCACGGCGCCGACCGCGGATCACCCGGGCGCCAACAGCGCCCGGGTGACGATTGGCGCCTCGCACCGGATCGTGCAGGGGAATGGATCGCCTGCGGGGCCCTCAGCGCCGCGGGCGGGCGTCGTCGCGGCGTTCGAGCATCGACTTCCAGGGGTCGTTCAGGACCGTCGCGGAGCCCTTCTCCAGCTTCTCGTAGAACTCCTGGATGACGGCCGAGCGCTTGCTCCAGCTCGCCATGCTCTCGAAGCGCTCGCGCTCCTCCTCGAAGCGTTCGGCCGAGGGCAGCGTCCGTGACACCAGGTAGACGATCGTGGCGCCCTGGCCATGCTCGATCGGGTCCAGGAGGGTCCCGGGGGCGACACTCGACAGCGTCTTCAGGAGGGCCCGGGCGTCGGGGATGCTGGTCGGGGGCTGATTACGGGTGAACGGCTCGGTGGTGTTGAACTCGACGCCATCAAGGGCCTTGGCGGCCTCATCGAAGGCCTTTCCTGCCTTGAGGGCCTCGGCCAGGGTCGCATGGGCAGCGGCGGCGCGCTGCCGAGCGGCGACGGCGGCGCGAGTGCGGCGGGCCTTGCCGCGCAGGCGTTCGACGAGGCTGTCGTTGCCATCGAGCGTAGGCAGCTCGCCGGGCTTGGTCTCCTGCCAGCAGGCCACGAAGACCTCGCGACGGCCCTTGACGCTGCCGCTGCAGGGATTCTCCGCTTCGAGCGCGAAGGCGGCCCGGGCGAGCTCGGGCTCGAAACCGAAGGGCGCGATCATACCGCCCTCGCCGAAGTAGCTCGACTCGCGCACCTCGAGTGCCTGCGCCGCGGCAACCTTGCTGAAGATGTCGGCCGCCACGGCCGCACTGCCGTCGGCCTTGTCCAGTTCCGCCTCGAAGGCATCCGTGAAGGCATCGGCTGCCTCGATGGCAAGGTCCAGGCTGATCTGCTCGAGGAGCGTCCGACGGATCTCAGGCTCGGCGTCCTTCAGGCTCTTGCCGGCACGGCGTTCCTCGACCTTGACCACCGCCAGAGCGCCGGGGATCTCGAGGATGTCGCTGACCTGCCCGGGCTCAAGGCTGAACAGGGCCGCGTCCATGGCGGGCGGACGCTGACCGCGGGTCACGAAGCCGAGGTCGCCGCCCTGGTCCTTGCTGGCCGGATCCTCGGACAGCGCCTTGGCGATGTCGCCGAAGGCCTCGCCGGCACGGAGGCGCTCGAGCGCCTGGGCCAGAACGGCACGCTTGGCGGTGCGCTGCGCCTCATCGGCGTCGGGCGCCACCGCGACCTGGATCAGGCGCGCCCGGCTCTCTTCCTTCTGGAACTGCTCCGGGTGCTCCTCGAAGTAGGCCTGGACCTGAGCCTCGGAAATCACGACGGCCTTGCCGAACTCCGCCGGCCGGAAGACCACCGCGCGGATCTTCTTCTGCAGGGGCATGAAGTACGGCGAGACGTCCTCCAAGACCGCCGTGCGGAAGGCCTCCTGGCGGCGCTCCCTCTCGTCGGCCGCCAGGCCGCTCTCCTTGGCGAGCTGCTCCTCGTACCAGGGCAGGAGTTCCATGGCCGTGGCGCGGCCCTTGAGGGCCTCGCGATGGACCTCGACCTTCTCGGTGTAGTAGGCCTTGCCCTCGGCAGCGAGGATGGCATCGTGGATCTGCTTGGTCGTGGCGTCGTCGAGCGCGGCGGGCTCGGCACCGGGGATGGTCTCAAGCCAGCAGACGACGAAGTAGCTGCCGGCGTCGTAGATCGGCGGGTCGGCGAGGGGCTTCTCGGCGGTCAGCGCGTAGGCCTGCCGCTGCAGGTTCGGGTACTTGCCGATCTGCGGGATGACGCCCTCGGCCAGGAAAGCTCCCGAGTCCTTGACCGTCACGCCGGCCTCGGCGCAGGCCTGGCTCATGGCCTCGGCGAGGGCCTTGGCATCCGCGCCGGGAACGGCCTTCCTGAGGCGGTCGACCATGCCCTGCGCGGCTTCGCCGGCCAGAGCACGGCCCTTCTGGCGCTGCAGGGTCAGCTCGATCTCGGCCTTGGCCTGCTCGAGAGTCTTGTCCTTGAAGGACGTCTCCTTGAGGCGCGTATAGAACTCCTCGATCTCCTTGGCCGTGACCGTCGCCTTGTCCTTGAAGCCGTCACTGCCGAACTGCGCCACGCGCACCCGGCGGCTGTCGGGCAGGCGCAGATCGGCGCGGTGCGCGGCGAAGTACGCCTGGACCTCGTCGGGGCTGGGGGTGCCGTCCTTTTCGACGTCGCCGCGCAGCACCGCCGCGCTGACGACGAACTCCTCGTTGGCCGCATCGAACAGGTCGCGGGCCTCCGAGGGCGCGACGTGCACACCCGCCTGGATGTCGTTCTCGAGACGATTCACGATGATGCTTTGACGCAGCGCCTCGTCGAAATCGGCGCCATCGTAGCCATTGCGGAAGAGCACCGCGTCCTGGAAGCCCTGGAAGAGCTCACGGTCGAAGGCGCCGTCACGCTGGAAGTAGCGCCGGATGAGGTCCTCGAGTTCGCTCTGGCTGACCGCGCCCATGCCGCGCGCCTCGGCCTCGTGCAGGAGGCGCATACGCCGCAGCGTCTCATCGACCAGCGCCCCGGCCTGGTCGCTGTCCTGACTCATGAACTGGCCGCTGCGCATGTACTGCATCAGGTCGGTCAGGCGCACCTGACGAGTGAACTCCTTGCCCGAGATGCGCCGGCCATAGAGCGAGCCGGCGGTACGGCCGCCGCGGTTGCCGCGGCCCATCAGGTCACTCATGCTGCCCGGCGTCACAAAGACCACGAACGACAGACTGATGATGATGCCCAGGCCAAGGTAGAGAATCCGGCTGTGACGCGCGAAGAAGCGGTTGAACCGTGAGATGAACATGCGTACGACCTTTCACTCCTGTCCTGGCCCGCGGAAAGATACCTGTGGAACCGACCTGTAGCTGACCACCCTCCCTCGCGGACGGCCGCAACACACGCGCCTCGGGCAGCCGCGCCGCGCTCCCGGGCGAAGGCTTGCCGGCGAGGCTTCAGGCCCGCAGGCGCGCCATGGCGGCGGCGACGCCGTCAGGCGCTCCGAAGACGCTGCTGCCCGCCACCAGCATCTCACAGCCCGCCGCACGGGCCACCGGCGCGGTGGTGCCGCTGATGCCGCCGTCGACCTCGAGGTGAATCGGCCGGCCCGCGGCCGCGATCAGCTCGCGGAGGCGCCGCACCTTCGGCATCTGGTCTGCCATGAAGGACTGGCCGCCGAAGCCCGGCTCGACCGTCATCACCAGGATCAGGTCGACACGATTCAGGTAGGGCACCAGCGCCTCGGCGCTGGTGCCGGGACGCAGGGTCAGACCGGCCGACGCGCCGGCGGCGTGGATGCGGTCCAGCATGGCCGTCAGGTCGCCCTGACTCTCGACATGCAGGGTGATGTGGTCGGCACCGGCCTTGAGGAACGGGTCGATGTAGCGGCCCGGGTCGGTCAGCATCAGGTGTACATCCAGCGGCAGCGCGGTCACCGGACGGAGGCTCGCCACCACCGGCGGCCCCATCGAGATATTCGGGACGAAGTGCCCGTCCATAATATCGACGTGGAGGACCTCGGCACCGGCCGCCTCGACGGCGCGGATATCATCGCCCAGGCGGCTGAAGTCCGCCGCCAGGATCGATGGCGCGATCCGCACCGGCCCGGGTGCCAGCTCCGTCAAGGGATGTCGCGTGGTCATGGACAGCCGCGGCCCGAGGCCGCCTCCCCGATTGGCTGCACGACGACGGCAGGCCGCCGCCATCGGCGCAGGACATGAAGCGAACACACCAAGGCGGGCGTAACCGCAACGCGGTCACCCCGCCTTGGCCACCGCCAGGCATGACACCGCCAGGCCAGTACCGGCAAACACGGCCCGACTCGACGGCAGATGCGCTCAGGCCTTGGTGATGCGGTTGGCGCGGATGCACCGCGTGCAGGCCTTGATGGTCTGCACGCCCGTCTCGGTCTGCACGCGGACGTTCTGGAGATTGGGGTGGAAGGTCCGCTTCACGTTCTTGACAACGTGCTGACCGATACCGCCCTTCTTCTTGGCCAGACCGCGCCGGGTGATCGAGCCGCCAACCACCTTACCCTTGCCGCAGACATCACAGATCTTGCTCATGTGTCGACCCTCGTCGAAGCGTATGACTACGCCTTGTTGCCGCTCGCCGCATCATACCCGTACCGCCGGTGCCGCCGGCTGGCAACCGCCGCGGCCCCGCTCCGCCCAGGCGAAGCTGGTGGGTTGGACGGGACTCGAACCCGTGCCCCACGGCTTAAAAGGCCGTTGCTCTACCGACTGAGCTACCAACCCATTTGGCCAAGGACGCCGGTGAACGAGTTGTGTAACGTACAGCCTGCCCAGGCCAGATCAAGCCCGCAACGCCGCCTTCTCTGCAGGAATTCCCGCCGGCCGGGCTGTTCGAAGATCGCTTCGGCGTTCACTCGGCCACCCTGGAGGGGTGGCAGATCGCAGCCGGGGGTCGCGCGAGAGCACGACCCCCGGAACCGCGGATGGCGCGTCATGCACCCTGGAGGGGTGGCAGAACCGGACCTCCAAACAGCCCTGCGGCTGTCCCCGGCGGCGTTGCCGCGCGGCCGACGCGAGGGTACAGTGCCAGCCGAGGCCAGCAGGCGGCCTCGAACGGCGCCCCCTCCCCCGCGCATCCGCGTGCCCGGCGGGAGGCACGGCGGGCGCCGGTGCGTCCATCCCCCATCTTCAGCAGCAGGCCCGACGGTGACGACTGCCCCCGTGATCGACCTCAGACGACTGAACCCGATGCAGCAGCAGGCGGTGCGGACCACCGAGGGCCCGGTGCTGGTCCTTGCCGGTGCCGGCACCGGCAAGACCCGCGTCATCGTCTGCCGCATGGCCTACCTCCTCAGCCGCGGCGTGGCGCCGGAGCACATCCTGGCCGTGACCTTCACCAACAAGGCCGCCCGCGAGATGCGCGAACGCGTCGCCGAACTGGTCCGCGGCGATGCCGCCACGCGGCTGACGGTGGGGACCTTCCACTCGTTCTGCTGCCGACTCCTGCGCCAGCATATCACGCGCCTCGGCTACAGCCCCCGTTTCACCATCGCCTCGGACTCGTACCAGGCCGGCCTCGTCCGCAATGTCATGGCCGAACTCGGCTTCGCCGGCGAGGGCTGCGACCCCAGCGCCTGGCTCGGCCACATCAGCCGCGCCAAGTCGTCCCTGCAGACACCGCCCGACATGGCCGCACAGGACTGGCCCCGGGCCGCTGACGTGGCCGTGGTCTACGAGCACTACCAGCAGCGCCTCAAGGACATGGACCTGCTCGACTTCGATGACCTCCTCATGCTCACACACCGGCTCTGG
>JAGVUW010000139.1 GCA_019136035.1 Verrucomicrobiota bacterium
CGAGTGCGCCAACGTGCAGCGCATCCAGGCCGCCAAGCGCCTGGTCGAAGCCCTGCCGCCGCACCTGGACAAGTGCTTCTTCCTGACCACCGGCAGCGAGGCCACCGAGGCGGCGGCGCGCCTCATGCGCCGCGCTACGGCCCGCTATGAGCTCCTCAGCTTCATCGGCGGCTTCCACGGCCGCACCTACGGCGCTGCCTCCATGGGCGGCATGGCCGGCCCCAAGCGCGGCTACGGCCCGAGCCTCCCGGGCATCATCCGGGCGCCCTTCCCGAACCCCTACCGCGACCCGGAGGGCTGGTGCACCGGCGGCCCGAAGTACAAGCGCTACTTCGACCACCTCGAGCTGATCATCGAGGCCAACACCACCGGCCCGCTGGCCGGCCTGATCGTGGAGCCCTACCAGGGCGCCAACGGCTTCGTCTTCCCGCCCGCCGGCTGGCTCAAGCGCCTCGAGGAGTGGGCCCACGCCCGCGGCATGCTCTTCACCCTCGACGAGGTCCAGGCCTCCTACGGCCGCACCGGCCGCATGTGGGCCATGGAGCATGAGGGCCTCAAGCCCGACATCGTCACCATCGGCAAGGCCATCGGCTGCGGCGTGCCGGTCAGCGCCGTGGCCGCCACCAGCCAGGTCTTCTCGTGCCTCCAGAAGGGCGAGATGTCCAGCACCCTCGGCGGCAACCCGATGGCCAGCGCCGGCGTCATGGCGGTCCTCGACATCTTCGAGAAGGAGAAGCTGGTCGAGAACTCCGCGGCCATGGGCGCCTACATGCTCGAACGCCTCAAGGCCCTCGGCGCCCGCAGCCGCTACCTCGGCGACGTCCGCGGCATGGGCCTCGTCATCGGCCTGGAATTCGTCAAGGACAAGGAGACCAGGGAACCGGCCAAGGACCTGGCCCGGCGCGTCATCGTCGACAGCGCCAACCAGGGCCTCATCGTCGGCTCGGTCGGCATGTACGGCAACGTCATCCGCGTCGCCCCGCCGCTGGTCATCACCAAGGACGAGGCCGACGAGAGCCTGGCCATCATGGAACGGGTCGTCATGGGCCTGGAAGGCTGAACCACCATGACCATCGACAACGCCCGCATCCGCGCTGCCGTCGCCGAACTCCTGCCTGAGACGCAGGCGTTCCTCTGCGACCTGCTGCGCTTCCCCTCCACCTGCGGCCGCGAACACGACGCCATGATCTGGCTCGAACAGCGCTTCCAGCAGGCCGGCATCCCCGTGGCGCGCGTGCCCATGAGCAACCGCCTGCGCCAGGACCCCGACTACTCGACGCCCGTCCCGGATATCGAGTACGACGGACGCTTCAACCTCAGCGTCGGCCGGCCGGCCGATGGCGCCGGACGCACCCTGCTGTTCAACGTCCATACCGACGTCGTGCCCCCCTCGGAAGGCCAGGACAAGCCCTGGGAGCCCCGCCTCGACGGCGACCGGGTCTACGCCCGCGGCGCCTGCGACGATAAGGGCCCCCTCGCCTCGCTCTACTTGCTCTTCCGCGTCCTGCAGACGCTCGGCGCCGACGCCAAGGGCGGCGTCCTCGGCCACCTCGTCTGCGAGGAGGAGAACGGCGGCAACGGCTCCCTGGCCATGACCCGCGCCGGCGTCAAGGCCGACGGCTGCGTCGTCCTCGAGCCCTCCACCCGCAAGGTCTTCACCAGCATCCGCGGCGCCGTCTGGTTCCGCATCGTCTTCCACGGCCGCGCCGGCCACAGCGGCCAGGCGGGCCGCACCCGCAGCGCCCTGCTCATGGCCCGCGACGCCATCGCCATCCTCGAGGACTACCACGCGAAGCTCCTGGCGGCCTCGCGCGGGCTGCCCCTCTTCGACCCCTACCCGAATCCCATGCCGATCACCTTCGGCCGACTCCAGGCCGGGAACTGGCCGGCCGCGGCACCCAGCCGCGCCACCCTCGAGGGCGTCCTCGGACTCCTCCCCAACAAGACCAAGGAGCAGGTCTGCGCCGAGATGCGCCAGGCCCTCCTGGCCAGCGGCACCTTCGCTGAGAGCGACTTCGAGCTGACCTTCATGTACCGCCATGACTCCAGCGTCGTCGACCCGTCGCACGACCTGCCCCGCGGCCTCCTCGCCGCCGGCAGCGCCATGGAGGTGCCCCTCAGCGTCGATGCCATGACCGCCAGTTGCGATGCCTGGTTCTACACCAACCAGCTCGGCATCCCGACCGTCGTCTACGGCCCCGGCACCCTCGCCGTGGCCCACTCCAAGGACGAGCATATCGCCATGTCCGACATCGCCGAGGCCAGCGCCGTCCTGACGCGCTTCGCCCTGGACTTCCGCCGGTAACGCCTAGCCGTGCCGTCCCGCGGTCGGCCAGCACCGGCCGCGGGAGGCCGAGGAGAATGCCATGAAAGCACTGGTCAAGACGCAGAAGGGCGTGGGCTTCATCGAGGTGATGGACATGCCCGAGCCCACGCCGGGTCCGGGTGAGGTCACCATCGAGGTCGCCGCCTGCGGCATCTGCGGCAGCGACATCCACGTCCGTCACGACAGCTTCCCGTACTGGCCCCCGGTCATCCTGGGCCACGAGTTCACCGGCACCGTCGTCGCCTGCGGCACCGGCTGCCGGATCACCAAGCCGGGCGACCGCATCGTCGCCGAGCCCCACACGCGCGCCTGCGGCCAGTGCTACCTGTGCCGCACCGGCAATATCCAGATCTGCCCGCAGAAGCGCTCCCCGGGCTGGGGCATCCACGGCGGCATGGCGCGCTATATCTGCTACCCGGAGACCCTCCTGCACCGCATTCCGGACACGATGACCTGGGACCAGGCCGTCGTCGTCGAGCCGACAGCCAACGTCGTCACCGACCTCATCCTGCGCACCCGCCTGGTGCCGGGTGACGCGGTGGTCGTCGTCGGCCCCGGCCCGATCGGCCTCCTCGCTGCTATGGTCGCCCGCGCCGTCGGCGCCCGCGATGTGGCCATCGTCGGCACCCCGGGCGATGTCGCCCTGCGCTTCGCCAAGGCCCGCGAACTCGGCTTCAATAACCTCATCAACATCGGCGAGACCGACGCCGTCAAGGCCGTCATGGACCTCACCCACGGCATCGGCGCCGACGTCATCGTCGAGTGCAGCGGCGCCCCCCGGGCCATCCCGACCTGCGCCGACATGGTCCGCAAGCGCGGCCGCATCTGCGCCATGGGCCTGACCGGCAACCGCATGGTCGAGATGCCCTGGGACAAGTTCCAGTTCAAGGCCGTCGACGTCCAGTTCTGCATGTCCACCGAGTACGAGAGCTGGGACCGCACCATCAGCCTCATCGCCAGCGGCGCCGT